>NZ_QRQB01000014.1:0-20220 GCF_003475785.1 Coprobacillus sp. AF33-1AC
ATCGTGCGTTCTCATAAAAAGTGTCCAAAAAAGTGTTGACAATCCACAGGACTTACTAATATTGTAGCTGGGCACCATTCAACAAAAGCTTTATCAGTTGATGAGTTTGAAAGAATAAATGGTGCTATCGAACTTGAAGAAAAGGACATCAGACATAAAATTCTTGTTATTAAAATAAATAGACTTTATCAAAGAGATATGGATGAAAAAGCTTTATATGATGCTGTTCGTGGTGTTTGGAGGGCATCGAAAGAAAGAGTCAAGACAATAGAATATGTTTTTGGTGTATATAATTCTTTGATTTTAGCTGTATATAAGCCTTCAAAGTGGTTTGTTTGTAAAGAGGCAAAAGAAAGACTCCCAAGACAAGATATCGTTCTTACACCAAAAACAGAGAATAGATTATTCTTCGTGGATGAAAGATATGAACAAGGACTTCCACCTGATGATAATGAAGAGTATTATATTGGAAAGTCGATAGCCAAATTGAAGCTAAATCAATCAGCACAGAATCCAATTACTTATTTGAATCCACAATCGAGAGGGTAATAAGTCTATTGGTAATTATGAAACTATAATGATTATGATAGTGTTGATTACTATAAAGAATATTGAATATAGTAAAGAGAGAAAAAAGGAGAAAATACTATTTAGCAAATAAAAAAGATCAAATCAACATCCGTTTTTTCTAGCAGAAAACTTAACTTTTGTTGCCTTTATTGGTGATAACTAGCAGGGTAGCATTGAAATACGTTATGAGAATGAGAATATATGATTGACACAGAAGAAGGTTACGCTATATGGTGTAGGTGTGGCTGTAATCAATCAACATATAAAGAAGATTTATAATAAAAAATTGTGAGGTGAATATCGTGCGTTTAGCATTAGTACAAATGTCTAATTCAGGGACAATAGAAAGTAACTTAGAAAAAAGTATTCAAGCTATTAAAGAAGCAGCTAACAACAATGCCGATTTGGTTTTATTTCCAGAAGTGCAGTTTACAGAGTTCTTTCCTCAAAACCCTGGTTTAGATGTAACAAAGTATGCTATGTCTTTAGAATCACCAGTTATTCATCAATTATGTAAGGTGTGTAAAGAAAATAAAATAATGGCAGTTCCTAATGTATATCTTTTAGAAGATGGAAAGACTTATGATGCAAGTATCTTAATTGATCAAGATGGAACAATCAAAGGAATACAAAAAATGGTGCATGTAGCACAGGCTGAACAATTTTATGAACAAGATTATTACACTCCAGCTAATGATGGATTTAAAGTATTTGATACAAAATTTGGGAAAATAGGAATTGTTGTATGTTTTGATCGACACTATCCAGAAAGTATTCGTAGTGAAGTATTATTAGGAGCTGACTTGATTTTAATTCCTACTGTTAATACTCAAGCAGAACCTTCAGATATGTTTGAATGGGAATTAAGAGTTCAAGCATTTCAAAATAGTGTGATAATAGCGATGTGTAATCGTGTAGGAAAAGAAGATAAGATGAACTTTTCTGGAGAATCTATTGTGGTTGATGCTTGTGGTGAAGTTGTTTCTAAACTTGAAGATCAAGAAGCAATCATGTATGTAGATATAGATATGGCACAATCTCAAAATGTAAGAAAACAAAAGCCTTACACGCAACTTAGAAGACCCGAATTATATAAATAAGGAAAATAAAAATGAAAATGTATGAAACACATGAAAGAACAGAAGACATTATTAAAATACTAACAAAGATTTGGAAACAGTCAGTAAAAGCAACACATTTATTTTTAACAGATGAACAAATAAATAAAATAGAACAATATGTTCCCCTTGCCTTAAAAGAAGTTAATCATTTGATCGTTATTGAAAATGATGAAGAAGCAAAGATAGGTTTTGCTGGAATTAATAATCAAAAGTTAGAAATGTTATTTCTTTTACCTGATCAAAGGGGAAAAGGAATTGGCAAACAAGTTATATCCTATTGCATAAAACAATATAATATGAATGAATTGACGGTCAATGAACAAAATCCTCAGGCTGTAGGTTTTTATCAACATCTAGGCTTTAAAGTATATAAACGTACTGCATTAGATGAAGAAGGAAATCCCTATCCTTTGTTATATATGAAACGATAATAAAAACATCTCACGATTAATTAATGAGATGTTTTTATTTGTTTTAAAAAGAGTTGAGCTATTTTATTGAAGGGAGTATGCTTTTTCCAGACAAGTGCATAATGTTCTTTTATTTGTGGACTTAAAGGAATAAAACATAAATGTTCATCTAATGTTGGTCCCAATAAATCTCTCGTTGTAAGATAATAGCCTAAATGGTGCTGTATTAAGTAAATGGGATCACCATGTAAAATATTATAAGTAGCAACAATATGTAATTTATCTAAGTCAGTTTCAGCCCAATGAGCAATATTTTGTTGAAGGCCTATTCTTTGATGTAAGATTAAAGGAAGCTGTTTAATTATTTTATTGGTAATGACTTGATTGATTGCAAGGGGATCTGTTTTATCCATAAGGATACCCCATTGTGTTGTATCAGGTAGAGATAAAAAATCATATTGAGTATTATCTATAGGTTCTAACATGATTGCAAAATCAAGTGTTCCATGATCAATTTTTTCCCCTATTTCTATAGCATCACCAGAATAGAAATGAAATTGAATATCTGGATATTTTTGATTTAATTGCGATATGGCATTTAATACCGTTGGTGTTGTATTTCCTCCTAGATATAAATGACCAATGATTTCATTTTCATCAGTAGAGATTTCTTGCTCGGTTTTTTCTACTAAGTCGATAATCTCTTCAGCTCTTTTTTTTAATAAAAGACCATCTTCAGTTAATGTTATTTCTCTTTTCCCTCGGATGAGGAGTTGTTTTCCTAAATTTTCTTCCAAATCCATTAACTGTTTAGATAAAGATGGTTGCGTTATATGTAAACTTTTAGCAGCTCGAGTAATATTTTTTTCTCTGGCTACAGCAAGAAAATAACGTAAAACACGTATATCCATATTTGATCACCTCATTTGTATTTTATCATGAAATAATCATTCCTACAAACTATGATAAATGATAGTTAATAGGTATTTGCTATTGTTGGGAAAGAAATCTATAATACAAATCGAATAAAGGGGGGGAAAAAGATGGAAAGTACGAAAATAGATATTTTAAATGGCTCTATTTATAACAAGTTACCACGTTATGCGTTGCCAATTGCTTTAACGGGTATATTAGAACAATTATTCAATGCTTCTGATGTGGCTATTGTAGGAAATTTTGCTAGTATGGATCGTACTGTTGCGATTGCAGCAGTAGGGGCGAATAGTCCTATTATTGGAATGATTTTAAATTTGTTTATTGGAATTTCGCTTGGTACCAATGTTGTTATCGCTAACGCTATTGGTCGAAAAGATAAAAAAGAAATATCCAAAGCTATCTATACTTCTATTATTATGGCTATTATTGGTGGCATCATCATGGTTATAGTAGTTGAAGGAATAATTGGTTATTTACTTCATTTATTAAGTGTACCTAAAGAAGTTTATCCTTATGCTTTAATTTATATGCGTTATTATCTTTTAGGAATGCCGGTTATTTTCTTATATAATTTTGAAACGGCAGTTTTTAGAAGTACCGGAGATACGAAAACACCATTATTGGTCCTTATTTTTTCGGGTATTTTAAATGTGTTACTTAATTTATTTTTTGTTATTGTTTTTAAGATGAATGTCAATGGTGTTGCTATTGCTACTGTGATAGCAAATGCCATAAGTGCAATCATTTTGTTTTGTTTACTTATAAAAAGAAATTATATTATTTCTTTTTATGATATAAAGTTAGATAAATATTGTTTAAAGAAAATATTAAAAATAGGGTTACCTGCTGGAATTCAAAGTGCTGTCTTTAATTTAGCTAATATTGTTATTCAATCTGCTATTAATAGTTTAGGAACAGAAGTTATGGCAGCATCAAGTGCAGCATTTAATATAGAAATGGTTGTATATTATACTTTTAATTCTTTTAGTCAAGCCTGTACAACATTTGTAGGACAAAATTATGGAGCAAAACAAATTAAAAGATGTAAAAGAATATTAGGATTATGTTTATTAGAAGACTTCATGATATCGTTATTTTTGATGATGATGATTCTCATGTTTGGAAGATCATTGTTAGGGATTTTTAATAGTCATCCTGAGGTTATTGAAACAGGATATAGCCGTTTAAAATTAGTTTTTTTAGCTTATTTGTTTAGTATGCTTTATGAAGTGATGTCAGGATATTTAAGAGGATTTGGGATTTCTTTTATGCCTGCGATTGTGACAATACTAGGCGTATGTGGTGTAAGAATACTATGGGTTTATTTTGTCTTTGAAGGTAGTAAGACGTTCTTTACATTGATGATGGTATATCCTGTTAGTTTGGCATTAACAGCAATCTTAATTTTTATTTTGTTAATAATAGATCGACCAGCATATCGATTTGAAAAAGGAGGAAATATAAATGAAAGAATTAATATTGAATAATGGAATCCATATTCCTTGTATTGGCTATGGGGTCTTTAGAATGACCGATTTAGACGCTTGTGAAAAAGCCGTGTTACAGGCTTTAAAAACAGGATATCGTTTTATAGATACAGCAGCGGCTTATGAAAATGAAGAAGCTGTAGGACGTGCTATTAAAAGAAGCGGTATTAAAAGAGAAGAACTTTTTATTTCTACTAAATTATGGGTAAGTGATACAAGTTATGAAAAAGCAAAAGCAGGTTTTTATCGTTCATTAGAACGTTTAGGATTAGATTATGTTGATTTATATTTGATTCACCAGCCTTATCATGATTATTATGGAGCTTATAAAGCATTGGTAGAATTATATCAAGAAGGTAAGATTAAAGCGTTAGGTGTAGATAATTTTAAACAGGATCGATTAGCAGATTTTCTATTTTTTAATGATACTAAGCCAGCTGTCAATATGATTGAATGTAATCCTTTTTATCAAAGAGATGATGAAAAGGAATATTTAGAAAAAAATAATATGCAGATGCTAGCGTGGTCACCACTTGCTGCGGGAAAGGCATCAGTTTTTGAAAATGAAATTCTAAAGGAAATTGCATCACATCACCAAAAAAGTGTTGCTCAAATTGTATTAAGATGGTTTTATCAACGTCAAATTATTCCAATTGTTAAAAGTGCAAATCCAAAGAGAATGAAAGAAAATATTGAAATTTTTGATTTTGAATTATCAAATGAAGAAATGAAGCTGATAGGTAATTTAGATACAGGTCATACATGTTTTCATGAAAGAGATACAGCACAAAAAGTTAATCATTTTCTAGAACAATCGTTAAAGTTTAAAGTATAAAAATAAGTCATAATTTCTTTCATTCTTTGTGATTGATGAACGTGGAACGGACAACGTTGATCACAATGATGGCAATTTATACAATCACTGGCTTTCTTCTCTAAATGATGATAATGATCTTTAGCCAATTCATCACCTAATAAAGCTAAATCATAATATTTATTAATTAAAGAAATATCTAATCCTTGATGATTGGTAGCTTTAAAAGTACCAAGAATAGAGTAATCTTTTTCTTGAGTAGAAGCTGTTGTATATTTTAAGATGCGTTTTAAATCTTGTTGGTTTCTTATTCCTGGTAAAACAGTAACAACCGCAGGTTTATCTAAAGCGTATTGAATGCATTGTGTTTCTGTTAAAGCTTGAGGACAAGGTGATTTTTTTGGATCTAATAATTGACCACCGCTAAATGCTTTCATAACAGAAATAGCGACACCTTCTTTTTGGCAACGTCGATAAAGCTCTAAACGTTCATCTGTATTTCCAATAGCGTATGTACCATGACGATAATCGTATGCTGGATTGATACTAAACATTAACATATCTAAAATATTTAAATCTAATACTTGGTGAACAAGTTGGGGTGTATGTGAAGATAATCCAATATGCTTAATAATTCCTTGTTTTTTTAATGATAAAATATAATCTAACACACCTGCTTGTTTTATTTTATCTAAATCAGCTTGTTCATCAATGCAATGAATAAAACCAAAATCAATATAATCTGTTTGTAACATTTTTAATTGCTAGGCAACAGATTGTTTTATTTTATCTAAATTGGTAGTCCAACCATATTCTCCTGTTTCATAGTTAGCACCAAAATGAATTTGTAAGTATACTTTTTCTCTTTTTCCTTTAATAGCTTTACCAAAAGCTTTAAAGGTACAAGCATGGCCACTCGCAAGATCAAAATAATTAATTCCACTTTTGATTGCTAAATGAACAGTATCAATAATTTCTTGTTCATCTGCTTCACCGATGGAACTTGTTCCCATACCAATAACACTTATCATTTCTTTACCATGAGGTAATTGACGATATTCCATTAAATAACCCCCTATTCATATATTCAATTTTATTGTAAAATTGAATATATGAATAATCAAATACTTATAATGAAAGATGTAATATACATTTTAAGCATTATTGTAGGAGGAAAAAAAACATGATGAATACTTTGACAACGAGTAGATTAATATTAAGGCCCTGGAAAGAAAGTGACGCTAAAAGTTTATATCAGTATGCTAGAGATTCAAGAGTAGGACCGAGAGCAGGATGGCAGGTTCATACTAGCGAAGAAGATAATCAAGCTATTGGTTGTATTGGTTTGAAAAAACCAGGACAAACGCAAAAAGTGACAACTGATTTCGAAATAGAAGTTGGATATTGGATAGGTGTTCCTTTTTGGGGTAAAGGATATGTTCCAGAAGCATTATTAAAAATTCAAGAACATGTGTTTTTAGATTTAAATGATGATGTTTTATGGTGTGGTTATTTTGATGGCAATATCCAATCTAAAAGATGTATGGAAAAATGTGGCTTTGTCTATCACCATAGTGAAGAAAATAAATTATGTGTATTATTAAATGAAGTAAAAACAGAGCATTATTATATGCTTACAAAAGAACAATGGCAAAATAAAAATAAAGGTTCATGATGAACCTTTATTTTTTAATAACATTTAGAACAAGGTTGATAGCCTTGACTTTGCGCCTGTGATAACGGAATGGAAGTAGGATTTTTCATATTACTACAATTTGGATTGGAGTGATATTTTGAACCGGTACGAGGAATATAAACATAAGTGCTATTTTGTTGAGCTTGTTGTTGAGCTTGTCTTTGGGCTTCTTGTTGGGCTTGTAACTGGGCTTGTCTTTGAGCCTCCTGTTGGGCTTGCAACTCGGCTTGTCTTTGAGCAACTTGTTGAGCTTGTAATTCAGCCTGTCTTTGAGCTTCAAGTTCTGCTTGACGTTTTGCTTCCTCTTGTTTTTTTATTTCATCTGATGGATCTCTTGTTACATTGGCAGATCCACTATTTGATGTTGTTTTAGTACATTTATAAGTCAGTTTTTTATTTTTTGACTTAAAGATAATATTTCCTTTTTTATCTGTTCTTAGTATTTTTATATTTGCTTTTTTTAATCTTTTGGTAACTTCTTGATTAGGATGATGATATTTATTATGTCTACCACATTCAATGACAGCGTATTGAGGCTTGATTTTATTAAGTAATTCTTGACTTGTTCCGGTTTTACTTCCATGATGGGAAACTTTTAAAACATCAACTTGTGGTAATTGATCAAGAATTGATTTTTCTACTTTTTTAGGCGCATCACCGGTAAATAGAAATTTATGTTGACCTGAACGTAACAGGGTAACCAATGAAAGATTATTACCTGTACCAGTGGCTTTTGTGTTATAGAATTGAATAGAGTTATGTTTATCTAATGCAATTTTATTATTTTCTAAAGGAACAGCAGGGGTTAACCCTTTATTAGTGAGAGAATAAATAAAATCTCGATAAGTTTTACTATTAGAAGAGCCGTTAGATACAAAGGCTTGACCAATATCAAAATTACTTACTGCGGCATCGAGACCACCACAGTGATCAGCATCAGGATGAGTACTAACTAAATAGTCAATTTTCTTTACTTTTAATTGATTTAAATAATTAACAATTCTTTGTTCATCATCATTATCTCCAGCATCAATAAGGATATTCTTTTCTTTACTTTGAATAAAAATACAATCAGAGTTACCTGTATCAATAAAATGAATTCTCGCATATGTATTTTCACTAGCAAAGACAGGATGAGTAAATAAAGAAAGAGATAATAAAAATGAAACAACCAAGATCATCCATTTTTTTATTTTATGTTTAAACATTTAAATAACCTCCTTAATCTTATTTTAACATAAAAAAGCAGGATAACCTGCTTTTACCATATTCCAAGTATATGTTGCATACATAAACTGACAATTGTAATACCTACCCAACAAATAAATCCTAATAAGATAGGTTTACCACCATTTTTAATGAGTTTTACTACATTGGTATTTAAACCAATGGCTGCCATTGCTAGAACAATAAAAAATTTACTTAATGATTTAAGTGGTGTAAAGAAATCAGGGGATACCCCCATATTGATAGCAATCGTTGTCATCAATGAAGCAAGAATAAAATAAAGGATAAAGAATGGAAAAATCTTTTTTAAATCTACTTTTTGATTATCGCCTTTAGCTTGTTTCACTTTAAATAAAGATAATCCTAAAGTAATAGGAATAATAGCAAGGGTTCTTGTTAGTTTGACGGTAACAGCTTTATCTAAAGTAGCACTATGTAAGTGATACATAGAATCCCATGTTGAAGCTGCTGCGGTTACCGACGAAGTATCATTAATAGCCGTTCCAGCAAAAATACCAAATGCTTCACCACTATGTTTAGAAAATCCAATTATTGTTCCAAGGGTTGGAAAAAATAAAGCAGCAATCATATTAAATAAAAAGATAACAGAAATAGATTGAGCTACTTCTTCATCATTGGCTTCAATAACAGGTGCTGTTGCTGCAATAGCAGAACCACCACAAATAGAAGATCCAACACCGATCAAAGTAGAAATCTTACCAGGAATATGCATAATTTTATGTAAAATCCAAGATAAGATAAGAGATGTTGAGATGGTCGCTAAAATAATAGGTAATGATTGTTTTCCAGTTTGTAAGACAACCGATAAATTCATCCCAAATCCAAGTAAGATAACCGCATATTGTAATATCTTTTTAGAGGTAAAAGTAATACCCGATTGATATGATGATTTATCTTTAATCAATAATGTTATTATCATTCCAGCAAGAATTGCAAATACTGGTCCTCCAACGATAGGAAAGGCTTGTCCTAGAAGCCAACAAGGAATAGCGATAATAAGACATAATAAAAATCCACGGTAATTCTTTTTTATAAATTGCATAAAATTCTCTCCCTTTTTAAAATACAGTGTCTATCCTAGCATAAATATAAAAAATTACAAACTAAAAACCTTACTTTTGCATTAATGTGTATTATAATATGAATTAGGATGGTGAGGGCAGATGTTGCATTAGCATCTAGTTTTGAATGTTTAGCTCAAATTATGAATGGTACGCCTAATCAATACAGATATGTTCATATCTTGATTAAGGTTATTGAGTTTACAATGGCTGTTGCAGCACCGGTTATTTGTGCATTAACAGTTCATCCTAAACCTTTAAAGAAGATGATATATTTTCCAATTATTCATTTTATTTTTGAAATAATTAGTGTTTTCTTTGGATTTGTTTTTTATATTGATCAATCTAATGTATATCATCGAAGTTATGGATATTTTGTATATGTTATTTCTTTTATTGTTGCGATGCTTTATTTTTATGAAACAATGATTAGAGAGAATCATTATTATAAAAAGGAAAGATATGGGGCATTATTATTAATGATGTTGTTTACTATAAGTGGTGTTTGTGCTCAATTTATTTTTCCTGAAGTAAGGACAACATGGTTGAGTATTGCTATCTTTACTGTGATTTATTATCAATATTTTAATGCTATCGTTTTACAGTCTGATGGTTTAACTCATTTATTAAGTAGATTAAGTTTTGAACGTAAAATTGCACAAGCAAAACGAAAGCAAATGATCTTATTTTATGATGTTGACCGATTTAAAATGGTTAATGATACATATGGACATTTATTTGGTGATTATTGTTTAAAGATTATCGCTGATGAATTAATGCATACTTATGGTCGATATGGTTTATGTTTTCGTTATGGTGGTGATGAATTTTGTGCTTTAGTTAGAAAGAATATACTTCATGTAGATCAAATGAATGATCAATTTGTTAAAAATCTAGCTAAGCGAAGAGAAAAAGAACCACGATTACCAGAAGTATCAATAGGTTATAGTCTTTATGTTCCAGGTAGAGAACCTATTGATGATGTCATTAAAGAAGCAGATCAAATGATGTATCGCAATAAAAAGAAAAGAAAGGCAATAAACAAAAATAACATAATATGATATAATGAAATGAAGAATAAAACATAAAGAGGTGGGGAGAATGAATTACTCGAATGAACGGCTTTCAAGAGAACAGATTGAATATATGATTCGTTTATTTAATACGAGTATGGATGATTATTTGTATGTTTTAGATTTTAAGAATGATTATTATTATATTTCCAAACATGCCACAAACCGTTTTTTATTACCTGGTAATCAATTTTATAATGCAGTAGCCGAGTTTCAAAAATTTATCTACCCAGAAGATTTTCCTGCTATTAAAGCACAATTAGATGATATCCAACAGGGGAAAAGTGATTATCATAATCTACATTATCGTTGGTTAGATAGAAATAGAAATCCGGCTTGGATCAATTGTCGTGGACAAGTAGTATTAAATGAAAAGGGAGAACCTCAATTTTTAGTAGGATGTATTAATGAGATTGGTAAAAAACAAAAAGCAGATAATGTAAGTGGCTTATTAGGAGAACCAAGTTTACAAATTTATATTCATGATATGGCAATGACACGTCCTCAAGGTTTCTTAATGCAAGTTGATATTGATGATTTTAATATTGTTACAGGGCGTCTTGGTTCTAAATACGGAGATTTTATTTTAGAAAAAACTGCAAGATGTATTGAAAAGTGTATGCATAAAGGGCAACGTTTATTCCGTTTAAATGGTGACGAATTTATGATTGTAGATTTTCAAGGTGGAAGTCAAAAGGATGCAATTAAACTATACAAGCAAATTAGAAAAGAAATTGATACTTTTATTGAAAAAAATCAATATCATGTTGTTTTCACTTTATCTGCAGGTATTTTAGATGTAAAGGATGTAAGAGGATCATACGATTTAATCGTTAAGTATTGTGAATTTGCTTTAAATGAAGCCAAACAATTAGGGAAAAACAGTTATTATGTATTTAGTCAAGATAATTATGATGGCTTTTTGAGGAAACGTTGTATTCGTCTTGCTTTGCAATATTCAGTTAATCATAGTTATGAAGGGTTTGAAGTATACTATCAGCCAATAGTAGATTCAAAGACTCATGCGATATTAGGTGCAGAAGCACTCATGCGTTTTAATCTAATAGATGAAAAACAAAAAGTAGAAAGAATTTCTCCTGTAGAGTTTATCCCTCTTCTAGAAGAATCAGGACTTATTATTCCTGCTGGAAAATGGATTTTATATCAAGCTTTATCTACTTGTAAAAAATGGCAAAAAGAAATACCTCATTTTAAAATCAATGTGAACTTATCTTATGTTCAAGTTATTAAAAGTAGTGTATTAAATGAAATTATTGCTGCTCTTAGATTATATGATTTAGATTCTAGCTGCTTAGGTATAGAAGTAACAGAGAGTGGTTACTTAGGTAATAATCCTCATTTTAAGAAATTATGGAATAAGTTAAAGAGTGAAGGTATTGCTGTAATTATTGATGATTTTGGAACCGGATATTCTAATGTGCATCGTTTGAGTGATTTATACCCACGTTATATAAAAATTGATCGTTCACTAACAATGAAGGCTATTTCTTCTGAATATGAAAATAAAATTCTTAAACATGTAGTAGATATGGCCCATAGTATTGATTTAGCAGTATGTATTGAGGGTGTTGAAACGAAAGAGGAATTACAAGCATTAGATCAGTTACATCCCGATTATATCCAGGGGTATTTATTTGGTAAACCAGTTACTAAGAAAGAATTTGAAAAACAATATATGCCAAAGAAGGATGATTTACTTCAATAATCATTCTTTTTTCTTGTGAAATAATAAAAACTGAGGTACGATACATATCGGAAAAGGGAAGGTAAACATAATGGAAGAAAGTGTGGTTTTGATACCGGCATATCAACCTCATGATGATATGATCCAATATGTAAAACAACTAAATAAAAAAGGATTTAATCATATTGTTGTGGTAGATGATGGTTCGGGTGAAAAATATCAAACGTTATTTAACAAAATAGAATCTTATTGTCATATTATTCATTACGAAACAAATATGGGGAAAGGCTATGCTTTAAAAATAGGATTAGCTTATATTAAGGAACAATTTAGTGATATAGAGGGAATTGTGACTGTAGATTGTGATGGGCAATATACTCTAAAAGATGTTGAAAAAGTAGTAGGGGAGTTACATAGTCATCGTCATGAACTTGTTTTAGGAGGACGAGATTTTTCTGGCAAAGAGGTGCCTTTTAAATCAAAAATAGGAAATGTCATTTCATCAAAATTATTTTCATTATTATTTCATCAAGAAATTCAAGATACGCAAACAGGACTTAGAGCCTTTGATTTATCATTAATTGACGAAATGTTAGAGATACCAGGAAATCGTTTTGAATATGAAACACAACAATTAGTCGCGTGCGTTGAAGATGAAATTCCTATTTATACAACAACAATTTCCACTATTTATCATGATCATAACAATGGCACTCATTTTAGACCATTACAAGATAGTTTAATGATTATTAAGGTTTTAATAGGTCAGTTTTTAAGATTTATATCATCATCAATTATAAGTTCAGTTTTAGATATTGTCATGGCATGGGGATTAATGGACTTATTAAAATTATGGGTTCATCATGATTTTTTAAGAATTGCACTAGCGACAGTTATTGCGAGAATTGTTTCTACCATTGTTAATTATGTTATTAATAAAAAATATGTCTTTGATGAAGAAAAGTCTAATTCACATACATTAGCTAGATTTTTTGTATTATGTTTTATGGTAATGATGTTATCAACTTGTTTTGTATATTTAGCTTCTCGCTTAGGTATTTTAAATGAAAAACTAGCAAAACCTATTGTTGATTCACTTTTGTTTTTATTAAGTTATCAAGTTCAAGTGAAATGGGTTTTTAGGAAAGAAGATGAAATTCATGAATAAACGTACAAGAAAGATGATTTTTTTATCATTACTGCTATCTTAATGACTATTTATTTGTTATGGCGTATCTTTTTTACTTTGCCATTTCAAGAAGGAATAGCACAAGTTATTTTTGGTATTTTACTTATTATTGCCGAAACTATAACAGTATTTACAACTTTTGAACTTTATTATCGTAAAATCAAAAGTGATGCTTATGAATTAGAATTACCTGATATCGCTTTAGAAGATTACCCTGATGTTGATGTTTTTATAGCGACTCATAATGAAAATACAGAATTGCTTTATAAAACAGCCAATGCTTGTACTTATATGGATTATCCAGATTTGTCTAAAGCACACATCTATTTTTGTGATGATGGTAACCGTGAAGAAGTTGCCTTATTGGCTAAAAAATTACATATTTGTTATTTAGGACTTGCTGATAATAAAGATGCTAAATCAGGCAATCTTAATCATGCTTTAGAAAATACACATTCACCGTTAGTAGCGACTTTTGATGCTGACATGATTCCACGTCATACTTTTTTAATGAAAACAGTACCGTACTTTTTATTACCTTATTATATTAAGGAGGATGGTAAGTGGCGTAAAAGAGAAGAAGATGAAATTGATGAAAAAATGAAAATAGGATTAATTCAAACACCACAAAGTTTTTATAATCCTGATTTATTCCAATATAATCTTTATGCTGAAAAGACAATTCCTAATGAACAAGATTTCTTTTCAAAAGAAGTTAATATTATGAGAAACTCTTCTAATGCCGTTGCTTATACAGGAAGTAATACCGTTATTTCTAGACAAGCATTAGAAGATATTCATGGTTTTCCTTTAAAAACAATTACCGAAGATTTTGAAACAAGTATTAGAATTCAAAAAGAAGGTTATATTACTTATGCAACACAGGAAGTTCAAGTAGCAGGGCTTTCTACTACAACGGTAGCAAGCATGATTAAACAAAGAACCAGATGGGCACGAGGGGTTATTCAAAGTTTACAAAATACACATGCTATTTTTACTCCTCATTTATCTATTGGAGCAAGGTTAACTTATTTAAGTGCTTATTTATATTAGTGGTCATTTTTTAACCGTATTATTTTTATTTTAGCACCTATTATGTTTGCTTTATTTGATTTTCAGGTTGTTAATACTGATTTTATTTCATTATTAATTTTTTGGTTACCGGCATATTTCTTTTATAGTATGTCAATGCGTTATTTATCCAGTAATATTAGAAATCAAAGGTGGTCACAAGTTATTGATACCATCTTAGCGCCTTATCTTATTTTTCCGGTTATTTTAGAAACATTACATATTCATCAACGTAAATTTAAAGTAACAAGTAAAAAGAAAGATCATAGTCGTAAAAAGAATATTGTTTATGCTTTACCACATATGATTTTACTTGTGTTATCTATTCTTGCGATTATTCGTTTTGTAAGAGGTAAATATGGCTGGGCACTTATTTATAGTAGTATTATTATTTTCTGGTTAGTTTATAATTTAGTAGCTATTATTTATGCTCTATTCTTTATGCTTGGAAGAAATGTTTTAAGAAAAAGTGAGCGTATTAAGGCTAAGGCTCAAGTGAATGTTCATTTTCATCATTACCAAGTAACAGGTATAACTTACGATGTCAGCGATGAAGGGATGTCCATTGTTGTAAATCAAGATCAGTATATTCCAGATGATTGTACAGTTGATTTAGAAGTGAAAGATGGACAGCGATTATTTAAAATAGAGAATATGAAAGATTTGTTAGAAAATAATCAATTAAATGATTTATTGAAAGAATTAAATTTAATTTAAGGATGGAAGCAAAATGGTTTATTTAAATATAGTCATGTTTATATGTTCATTAATTGGTTATTTTTATCTTATTAAAACTTTATTTAAAATTGATGGGGCATTTATCCCTTTAACTACTTTTTCTTTTATTACAGTCATCACCTACTTTGGTGGTTTGTGCCAAATTTTACAAATCATAATCTATATTTTATTAGGATTAGGATTATTAGGATTTATTTATTTTTTGATAAAAAAAGGATGGCATGATGTTGAAATAGGTTCATTGCTTTTTTATGGATGTTTTATAGTAGGAACAATCTTATTTCTAGGTTTGTTGTTACGGACTCACTTTATTCACTATGATAACTTTTCTCATTGGGGAATAGTTATTAAAGATATGTTATTAACTCATGCTTTTCCTAATCGCAGTAGTACCGTTATTGATTTTACAAATTACCCTTTAGGAATGGCTTGTTGGATTTATTATGGATGTCAATTTTTAGGTCATAGCCAAGGAATGATGTTATTTATTCAAGGAATATTTATCTTTTCGTGCTTTTATGCCATGTTTGGAATCATTCAAGAAAAGAAAAGATTTCTTTTGTATGTATTTTTAGGAGCAGGATGTTCTTTATTATCTATTTTTAATATTACTATTCGTATTAATAATTTATTAGTTGATTTTATTTTGCCGGTGATGACACTAGCAGGTTTTTCTATTATTTATACTTATCGTTATCAATTAAAAAAAGCAACTTTTATTTTGGTGTGGGTTTTAGGATTGTTGACGATTGTTAAAAGTACAGGAAGCTTATTTGTTTTATTTGCTCTTCTTTATTTTGTTTATATTGCTTTTATTGATCGAAAAACAAGAATGAAAAAGAATATTTTAGCTTTTGTAGTGTTGCTTACATCTTATATTCCTACGCTATTATGGAAAATACATGTCAATCATGTGTTTAGTGGTGTAAGTCAAAAATTTGATACAGCTCATCTACAAACTAAAACAGCAGGTCAAGTGAATAAGATTATTCATTTGTTTGTTCAATCTTCTTTTGATTTTTCATCACGACAAACAATAGGAATCTTTGCTTTTGAAATTATCGCAATTATCGCATGTTTTGTTGTATATCGTGTGCTTCATAAAAAGTGGTCACTGATGAAAGCTATTGTTGCTTTAGATGTGATGTTAGTTGCTTATTTTGTTGGTATCCTTGCTATGTATATTTATTCTATGCCTTTAGATGAAGCGTTATATTTAGCTGGATTTGAACGTTATACATCAAGTATTGTCATTCTATTTTGTGGGGCTTTGGTTTTATGTGCCACAATTGATTTGCAAGAATCATTTGAAATTAAAATGGGAATGATTCATGATTATAAAGCTTTTCATTCTGTTAAAACTAAGAAATATTATCAAGTAAGTATTATTGTATTAAGTGCACTTTCTATTATTACATTACTTTCAGAATATAACGGTATGGTTTATAATCAACAACAATATGCTACATCTTTGCCTTGCAAGGTAGAAGCCGTCACTCATGATTGTTGGAATCATCAAAAAATAGATCATCATCGTTATCTTGTGTATGCCAGTGATAAAGATAGCCAAGTAACAAATTATTATTTACAATACATTACACGTTATATGTTATTTGCTGATCATGTTGATGGTTTATGTGCTTTTTATGAAGATAATCTCGTTAATTTATTAAAGGATTACGATTATTTAGTTATTGTAGAAAGTGATCATGATGAAAAGATGTTATTAAAGGAGTATTTTAATCAAAGTGGAAAAGAGAAAATTTATAAAGTGAAAGATTTATTTAAGACAATGACGCCGGCAGCTAAAAAACAATACCAACAAATAAGGGAACTATCATGACATCACTTCAAGAATGTTTAATAAATTGGTACCAAGAAAATCATCGTGATTTTCCTTGGCGCCAAGATCATGATCCTTATCATATATGGATCAGTGAGATTATGTTACAACAAACAACAACAGAAACAGTCATTCCTTATTATCAAAATTTTATTGAACACTTTCCCACTGTTGATGATTTAGCTTGGGCTAGTTTGGAAGATGTTTATAAAATGTGGGAAGGATTAGGGTATTATCGAAGAGCTAAACATTTACATGAAAGTGCCAAAATGATTGTTGATCAATACCAAGGAGTTTTTCCTTGTCAATATGAAGATATTATTGCTTTAAAGGGAGTAGGGGAATATACGGCAGGTGCTATTTTATCTATTGCTTACTTTAAACCTTATCCAGCAGTAGATGGGAATGTTTTACGTATTATTTCTAGAGTCTATTTGATTAAAGAAAATATTGTGAAAAAGAATACCAAAAAATTAATTTATGATAAGGTTAAAGGATTGTTGAAAGGATATGATGCTTCATCTTTTAATCAGGCTTTAATGGATTTAGGGGCTACCATATGTCGACCTGTTCACCCTCGTTGTTCAAATTGCCCTATTGCCTCATTTTGTAAAGCAAGAGAATTTCATCAACAAAATGTTTTACCTATTTCAATTAAGAAAATTAATCATCAAGAAATAAATTACATTACTGGTATCATTACTTACCAGGATCAATTTCTCATTATTAAAAATCCACCTGGTTTATTAGAAAATCTTTATGGTTTTGTTCAATATGAAGTAGAAAGTCCTTATACTTTTATAGAACGATTTAAAGAAGAATATGGTGTAGAATTAAATATTGTTTCTTCTATTAAAAGAGTTAAACATGTATTTACTCATCGTACTTGGTATATGAATGTTTATCATTTTGTTTTAAATAAACCAATAGAAGGACTTTGTACATTAGAACAATTAGATTTAAAACCGATATCTACAGCTCATCAAAAAGTATTAAAAGCTTACAGACAAAGTGATGCTATCTAGCATCATTTTTTTTCATATTTTAAAAATAAGTATGTTTTTGAATAAAAGATGATATATTGTATGACGGATTGGTGGAGGTTATATAATGAAGCGTTTACAATTGAGGTATAATTTATTACATATTTTATATTGGATGGCAAGTTGTTGTGTATGTGGATATATTGCGGTATTTCTTCAATATCGAGGAATGTCAAATACAGAAATAGGGATTGTTACAGGAGGAGCTTGTGTTGTTTCTATCTTTTTATCACCTTTTGTTTCATCACTCATTAATAAGATAAAAGGTTTAACTATTAAAATGATTTTAACCATTATTTTTATTGCATTGGTTGTTATTTTTATGGTATTAGCCTTATTTGAATTACCAACTGTTTTTATTATGGTTTTATATATGATGTTATGGTCGATGTTGATTTCAACAGTCCCTTTTTTATCTATGATTGCGATGAATTATATCCAAAGTGGAGAAACTTTAAACTTTGGATTTGCAAGGGGACTAGGTTCGGTTTCTTATGCTGTAAGTGCTATGATGTTAGGTAGATTAATAGAATATTTAAATCCAACTGTTTTAGCTTATGTCTTTTTTATTGCGATTATATTGGCTTTGGTTGTTTTATATTGGTTACCAGATTGTAAAGTCCAAGTACAAAGTGCCAAAAAAGAAGGAAATATATTAGGAATTATTAAAAAATATAAAGTATTCTTTTTCCTTTTATTAGGATTTAGTTGTACTTTTGCAGCGTCAACTACTTTATCAACATATCTTGTTAATATTGTAAGAAAACTTGGAGGAAGTACATCTTTATATGGGGTTGCTGTTTTCTTTATGGCAGCCAGTGAAATGCCAGTTATGACAATTACTCCAAGATTAATTAGAAAATTTGATAGTGTAACTTTAATTATGGTTGCTTCTTTTTGCTATATTCTTCGTAATTTTACTATTTGTTTAGCCCCTAATTTACCGATACTATTTATTGGTATGTTAATGCAAAGTATGTCTTATGGTTTGATGACAGCTGTTATTACTTATTATGTAACTTATAATTTAGAAAGTCATGATCAAATGATGGGACAAACAATGATTGGGATTATGTCTTCTGGATTAGGATCAATGATTGGTAATATTTTTGGTGGTGTATTACAAGATACCTTTGGTATACAATCGATGCTTTTCTTTGCTTGTACAATTACAGTAATAGGAGTTATCATTACTTTTATTACAGGTTTTTATTCAAAAAAGCTGGCTAGAAATTCTTAATAAAAAGTATATAATAAAAAGCAGGTTAAACCTGCTTTTATTTGTTTATGGCTGGGGTACTTGGATTCGAACCAAGGAAATGTCAGATTCAGAGTCTGATGCCTTACCACTTGGCTACACCCCAAGATAACATATTAATTGTATTACTTTTAGATTTAAAATTCAAGAGAGAGAAGTGAAGTATATGAAAGTGAGAACCCGTTTTGCGCCTAGTCCTACTGGCTATATGCATATTGGTAATTTAAGAACAGCATTATATGAATATTTAATTGCTAAAAAAAATAATGGAGATTTTATTTTAAGAATTGAAGATACAGATCAAAGTAGAAAAGTAGATCAAGCATTAGATGTCATTTACCAGACAATGAAACAAACTGGTTTAAATTATGATGAAGGACCCTATATTCAATCTAAAAGATTAGCACTTTATAAAGAATATGCTGATCAATTAGTTGAGCTGGGTGGGGCTCATTATTGTTTCTGTGATGAAGAAACAATTGATCAAAATAAAGATATTGAAAACAATCAAAACTACCAAGATCCATGCATTCATATTTCTTTAGAAGAAGCTAAAAAAAGAATTGCTAGTGGTGAAAAATATGTTGTCAGACAAACAATTTTAAGCACTGGCGTAACTTCTTTTGAAGATGAAGTATATGGACATATTGAAGTAGACAACAGCACTTTAGATGAAGGGGTTTTATTAAAAAGTGATGGTTACCCTACATATAACTTTGCTAATATCGTAGATGATCATTTAATGAATATTACCCATGTAGTAAGAGGAAATGAATATTTATCATCAACACCTAAATACAATTTAATTTATCAAGCATTTGGGTGGGATGTACCAACCTATATTCACTTACCACCAGTTATGAAAGATGATAAGCATAAATTATCTAAACGTAATGGTGATGCTAGTTATCAAGATTTAATTAATAAAGGATTCTTAAATGAAGCAATTTTAAATTA
>NZ_QRQB01000014.1:20230-57076 GCF_003475785.1 Coprobacillus sp. AF33-1AC
TAATAAAGGATTCTTAAATGAAGCAATTTTAAATTATATTGCTTTACTTGGTTGGTCTCCTAAAGAAGAAAAAGAAATTTTTACTTTAGATGAATTAGTTGAACAATTTGATATAAAAAGAATTTCTAAAGCACCAGCATTATTTGATATTAATAAATTAAAATGGATGAATGGGATTTATATACGAAATCTGAGTTTAGAACAGTTTCATCAATTAGCTTTGTCACATTATCAAAAGATTACTCGTGCTGTAGATTTACTGGCTTTAAGTAAATTATTACAACAACGTGTTTCTTATTTAGATGAAATTGAGGGTATGATTGACTTTATTCAAGATCCTTTACCATTTAATGCTTGTATGTTTATTAATAAAAAAATGAAAACCAATGAAGAACAATCATTAGAAGCCTTACTTTGGTTACAAGAATTATTGAAGCATTGTAAAGATACCAGTATAGATAATTTATATCAACAATTTGTTGCTTTAGCTAAAGAAAAGCATGTTAAAAATGGACAAATTATGTACCCTTTAAGAGTAGCTTTATCTTTTAAAGAAGTAACACCTGGAGGTGCTGTTGAACTGGTTTCTATTCTAGGTCTTCAAGAATCGTTAAGAAGAATTGAACAAGCCATTTTAGGATTAAAAAATAAAAAAGCCTAAATGGCTTTTTATTTTTATATGGTAGTCCATAGGGGGTTCGAACCCCTGAATGCTAGGATGAGAACCTAGTGTGTTAACCGCTTCACCAATGGACCATACCCTATTATAATAGCACTTTATTATACTGATGAAAAGGATAGATTACATTTCATAATTAGAAAAAATAAACTTTTTAAAATGATAAGGATTATAATAGTTTACTGGGTGAAAGTTATGGAATTAAGTATATCGTTGACTAAGCAAATTATGGCAATGTTTATTATGATCTTAGTAGGGTTTATATTGATTAAAAAGAAGATTTGTCGCATCGATGATAGTAAAATGTTATCAGCTATTGTTCTTTACGTAGCAGCACCATGTGCGATTATTAATTCTTTTTTAATTAAATGTACACCAGAAAAGATGAAAGGTTTTATATTAGCTATTGTTGCAGCAATCATTGTCCATATTATTTATATTATGCTTACCTATATATTAGGAAAGTTTTTTCATTTCAATACAATAGAAAAAGCATCTATTATTTATTCTAATTGTGGTAATTTAATTTTACCTTTAGTTCAAATTGTTTTAGGACAAGAAATGGTATTTTATGCTAGTGGGTATATGATTGTACAAACAATTTTACTTTGGACTCATTGTAAATTTATGATTAGTAAAGATAAGTCTTTTGATTTAAAGAAAATATTATTTAATATTAATATTTTATCTATTTTAATTGGTATTATTTTATTTTTTATACAAGTTAGTTTACCTGTTCCGGTTACAAGTGCCATGAATAGTATGTCTAATTTAATGGGACCATTATCCATGTTTGTTATTGGAATGTTACTAGCAAAGATGGATTTAAAAGCTGTTTTTCGTAAAAAAAGAGTTTATTTTATTTGTTTTTTTAGATTAATTGTTTTACCATTGGTTATATTATTCATATTTGTTTATTCAGGAATTGATCATATCGCTCCAAATGGAACATCCATACTTTTGATTTCACTTCTAGCTGCCAGTGCGCCAAGTGCTTCAACAGTGACACAGTTTGCTCAAATTTATGACAATAATCCTGGAGGAGCCAGTGTGATTAATGCTATGAGTGTGATTTTATGTGTAGTAACAATGCCACTGATGATTATGATTTATAATATGTTAATATAGGAGAAAAAGATGAAAAGATGTCATTGGGTAGATGAATCAAGCCAAATTTATAAAGATTATCATGATTATGAATGGGGTCAACCTGTATATGATGATAAAAAATTATATGAAATGTTTTTATTAGAAACATTTCAGGCAGGGCTTTCTTGGATTACGATATTAAAGAAAAGAGAGGCTTTTAAAGAGGCATTTGATCAGTTTGATGTAAATAAAATCGCAAACTATCAAGAAAATAAAATTATAGAGTTAATGAATAATCCCCTTATTATTAGAAATCAAAGAAAAATAAAAGCAGCTATTTGTAATGCTCAAAAATTTATTGATATTCAACAATCTTGGGGCAGCTTTAGTGAATATATATGGCATTTTACCAATCATGAAATCGTTTATCCAACAGATCATCATTTAACACATAATGATTTATCTGATACAATCTCTAAGGATTTAAAGAAAAAAGGAATGTCTTTTGTAGGAACAGTAACGATTTATTCTTTTTTACAAGCCATAGGTATTATTAATGATCATGAAGAAGAATGTTTTTTAGGAGGAAAGAAAGATGTTTGATTTAGATTATTTTAAAAAGATATTAAAGGAAATGATGAGTATTGATAGTCCTAGTGGATTCAGTGACAATATCGCAAAAAAAATAGAAGAGTATGCCTTAGAACTGGGTTATCCTTTTTCACGTAATCAAAAAGGGAATATGATGATTGAGGTACCTGGTTTGGATGAAAGAACTGTTGGTATATGTGCACATGTTGATACTTTGGGAGCGATGGTTCGTTCAATTAAAGACAATGGGCATTTAGCGTTTACGCCTATTGGCAGTCCGGTTTTGGCATCAATAGATAGTGAATTATGTCGTATTCATAGCCGTGATGGCAAAGTCTATACAGGTACTTTTTTCTCTAATCATCCTTCTAAACATGTTTATAAACAAGCAAGTCAAGAAGTAAGACAAGAAGAAACAATGGAAGTTATTTTAGATGAAATTGTTCATAATAAAGAAGATGTTTTAAAATTAGGGATTAATAATGGAGATTATATTTGTTTTGATTCTAAAACTGTCATAACAGAGTCAGGATTTATAAAATCTCGATTTTTAGATGATAAATTGAGTGTGGCAATTATTTTTACGGTTTTAAAATATTTAAAAGAGAAGGATATCAAACCAAGTCATCATTTAAAAGTATTGATTTCTACATATGAAGAAGTAGGTCATGGTATGAGTGCTATTCCTCAAGATATTCAAGAACTACTAGCCATTGACATGGGATGCATTGGTGATGACTTACAATGTAGTGAATATCAAGTTTCTATTTGTGCTAAAGATTCTTCAGGACCTTATGATTATCATATGGTAAATGGTTTAATTGATTTAGCTAAGAAGTATGATATTGATTATGCTGTTGATATTTATCCAATGTATGGTAGTGATGTTTCTGCAGCATTGCGTGGGGGAAATGATATTAAAGGGGCATTGATTGGTGCTGGCGTGTTTGCTAGTCATGGTTATGAAAGAACGCATCAAAAGGCAGTTTTAGCGACAATGAATTTATTAATGAGATATCTAACAAAGTAAGTGAAGAATTTCGCTTACTTTTTTTGCATGTTTAAGATACAATTGTTTTATAATATAAATAAGGTGATTTTATGAAAAAGAAAATAATAGGACTTATTGTGGGAATAACGATAGTATTAAGTTTTTTTTCAGTAAGTTTATCAATAAAAAGAATTTGTGTTAAAACGATTTCAGATTATAATATCAGTCCTAATATTTCAAATAGGATCGGTGATATTATTTTTGATGATTTTCAACATCTAAATAATCAACAATTATTAAATATGCAAAGTGATATTAAAAGAAGTGCATCACTCTACAAACTTAATAGTGATTATTTTGATAGTTCAATTGATTATATTTTAAATAATCAAAATATCACAATCAATCAAAATCATGTTGATGAATTTTATAATGATATCGTTGATATAGTCGAAAAACGTTTAAATAAGACATTAACATCTAAACAGGTGATATCATTAAAAAAAAACTTAAAGAAAAATATTAATTTTGAGCAACTGTTTAAACAAAAAATAAAAGTATTAAAAAATAGAATTTCAAGTAAAGGCAAATTAATGATTAGGATTTATCGAGTCCTTCATTCACTATTATTTAAAGTCATTTTAATTTCCGGTTATTTGATTTTAAGTTTTTTATTATTAGAAAATAGTTCATCTTCTTTCTTTATTTTTCTTCAAGGAATCAGTTATTTTATCAGTTTTATTTTAGATATCATTTTAATCAATATGATTCAAAACAATTCATATTACTTATCAACCCATTTACTAGGACAAAAAGTAACGATTGATACATCATTTCTACATGTATTATCTTTTATCTATTTAGCTATATCCTTGGTATTGATGATCATTGTTTATTTAAAAACATTTAAAGACAAATAATCATATAATTTGTTTTTTAGATTTAAAATGCTTATAATGATTAAAAATTAAAGGGGGGGGAAAAAGAATGCTTATAGATGGACATATGCATTTAGAAAATGGACCACTTACTAAAGATTATGTAATGGAATTTGTAAATGCAGCATATAAACAGGGGTTTGATCGTATTCAAATATTAGATCATACTCATCGTTTTAAAGAATTCGAGGGGACATATCAAGGAGTGAAAGACGCTTGTGACAAGCAAGAACAGTGGTTAGCAAATAAAGAGATGAAGTTTAAAGATACTTTGGATGATTATGTTAAATTAATAAAAGAAGTTAAATCATGTGATTTACCAATAGAAGTCTTATTTGGCTTAGAAGTTTGCTATGTACCAGAATACAAAGAAGAAATAAAAAAGATATTAGAACCTTATCATTTTGATTTTTTAGTGGGGGCTATTCATTCAATTGATGGGTTATTATACGATATGTCATGGTCTAAAGAAATCTTATGGGATAAATATGATACCAATAAGATTTATCAAAGATATTATGAACTGATTTTTGATTTAGTAGAAAGTGATTTGTTTACACAGTTAGCACATCCAGATACGATTAAGATGTTTGGTTATTATCCAACATATGATTTAACACCAACATATCAAAAACTAGCACAGTTATTAGTTGAACATCATGTAAAAGGGGAATGTAATACAGGATGTTATTATCGTTATCATCATCCAGATAAAGGTTTATCTAAAGAATTATTACAAATTTTTAGAGAGTATGGTGTTGATATCATTACAGCCAGTGATGCTCATAAGCCAAGCGACGTGGGAACTTGTATAAAAGATGTCTATGATGCTTGTTATCGCTAATTTTTTAGCGATTTTTTTTACGTCTAAATACAAATATGAGAGCATAAAATGTATAGTAGTAAATTTATCACGATGATAGGAATTTATAATTGTATACAATTTTTATGATATTACTAGACAAAGAAGATTGTATACAATATAATGGTGGAAATAAAATAGAAAGGAAGGTTCAATATATGACCGAAAAAAGAGTTTACAACTTTTCTGCTGGACCATCTATGTTACCAGTAGAAGTATTAGAAAAAGCTGCTAAGCAAATGTTAAACTACGAAGGCAGTGGTATGAGTGTAATGGAGATGAGTCATAGATCCTCTTCCTATTTAGATATTTTTAATAAGACTAAAGGATTATTAAAGAAAGTAATGAATATACCAGATGATTATCAAATTGTCTTTATTCAAGGGGGAGCAACACAACAGTTTTCAATGGTACCATTGAATTTATTAAAAAATGGGAAAGCTGATTACATTATTACTGGAGCGTTTTCTAAAAAAGCAGCTGCAGAAGCAAAAAAATACGGGGACATTCACATTGCATATGATGGAAGTAGCAATGATTTTAAACATATTCCTACACAAGATGAATTAGATTTATCAAAAGATGCATCTTATGTACATTTATGTGCAAACAATACAATTTATGGAACAGAATGGAAATATGTTCCTGAAACCAATGGAGTACCTATCGTAGCTGATATGTCATCAAATATCTTATCTAAATCAGTAGATGTATCAAAATTTGGTATGATTTATGCTGGAGCACAAAAAAATATGGGGATTGCTGGATTAGGTGTCGCTATTATCAAAGAAGAATTACTTCAAAAAGTATCTGATACAACACCAGTATTATTAGACTATCAATTAATGATTGATAAAGATTCTATGTATAATACACCACCAGCTTATGCGATTTATGTATTAGGATTAGTGCTTGAGTGGATTGATAACCTAGGGGGATTAGAGGTTATGCAAAAACGTAATCAAGAAAAAGCACAATTATTATATGATTACTTAGATAGTAGTGATTTCTATATTACTCATAGTGATAAAGAAAATCGTTCTTTAATGAATGTCACATTTACTACACCTAATAAAGACTTAGATGCATTGTTTGTAAAAGAAAGTATTGAAGCAGGGATGACTAACTTAAAAGGTCATCGTTCTGTAGGGGGAATTCGTGCATCAATTTACAACGCTATGCCATTAGATGGTGTTAAAAAATTAATTGCTTTTATGAAAGATTTTGAAGCAAAAAATAAATAAGGGGAACAATATGTATAAAGTAAAATTAATGAATAAGATTGCTGATGTTGGTTTAAAGCAATTAGATGATCAATATCATTATGGGGAAGATGAAAATCAAGAAGATGCTATTTTACTTAGAAGTGCATCTTTGCATGAATATGATTTTCCGGCATCATTAAAAGCTATTGCCAGAGCAGGAGCAGGCGTTAATAATATTCCTGTAGAAAAATGTAGTGAAAAAGGGATCGTTGTTTTTAATACACCGGGAGCAAATGCGAATGCTGTAAAAGAATTAGTATTATGTGCATTGTTTTTATCATCAAGAAAAATTGTTGAAAGTATTCGTTGGGTTGATACTTTAAAAGATGATGAAAATGTCGCTAAAACAGCAGAAAAAGGAAAATCTCAATTTGTTGGTCCTGAAATTGAAGGAAAGAAATTAGGGATTATTGGATTAGGGGCAATAGGTGTTAATGTCGCTAATGCAGCTGTTAAATTAGGAATGGATGTTTATGGTTATGATCCATTTATTGGAGTTAATGCAGCTTGGGCTTTATCAAAACATGTTCATCAAGCTAAAAATGTAGAAGATATTTACAAAGAATGTGACTATATTACAATTCATGTTCCAAGTAATAAAGATACTAAAGGTATGATTAATAAAGACGCTTTTGCTTTAATGAAAGATGGTGTAAGACTACTAAACTTTGCTAGAGGGGATTTAGTTAATAGTGATGATTTACTTGCAGCCATTGATGAGGGAAAAGTAGAAAGATATATTACTGATTTTGCTCAAGTAGAATATATTGGTAAAGAACATATTGTTGTTTTACCACACTTAGGTGCATCAACACCTGAAAGTGAAGATAACTGTGCTAAAATGGCAGTTAAAGAATTAAAGGATTTCTTAGAAAATGGAAACATTACTAATTCAGTTAACTTCCCAGCAGTTAATCAACCTCGTGAATCAAAAGTAAGATTATGTATTACAAATCGTAATGTACCTAATATCTTAGCTTTAATTTCTAAGTTATTTGCTGATCATTCTTTAAATATTGAAAATATGGTTAATCGTTCTAAAGGGGATTATGCCTATACTTTAATTGATACGAATGATGATGTACGTCAAGATATTATTGAACGTATTGAAGCAGCTAAAGGAATTATTAATGTAAGAGTTATTAAATAATAAAAGGACCTATAAGTTTGCTAAAACAACTTATAGGTCTTTTTATTATGTTAAATGAAACTTGCTATTGGTGTTGATAATTATGTATTTTATGATAAAAGAACGAATAAATAGTGAAAAGATAATATACTTTTTATAGAGAAGGCGTTTTCTACACAGAACCATATGAGTTACTAAAAAGTTATAATGGGGGAGTTAAAAACGAAACGAGTAAAGAGGCTTTATTGTTCCTTATTTTTGATTATTGAATTGTGTGGCTATGGTCTATTAAAATATAATGGTTATCGATTTACATATTT
This sequence comes from Coprobacillus sp. AF33-1AC, assembly GCF_003475785.1. NCBI lineage: Bacteria > Bacillati > Bacillota > Erysipelotrichia > Erysipelotrichales > Coprobacillaceae > Coprobacillus > Coprobacillus sp. AF33-1AC. The sequence continues at coordinate 28,095 of NZ_QRQB01000014.1, forward strand.
TTATTCATCTGAAATTGCAAGTAAGTGTGCTCATTTTGATAATGTCTTTAATATAGTATATCCCATTACTTATGGAATAATGACATAGGTATTTGTGGCTATTTATTTCTTTTATGACAAGCAACTGACAAAAAATGACGATGTATATTTTCTTATCTTTTTTATAGTCATGCATGTATTACAATACATATTAATGCTAAATTGTAACTATCATTTAGTAAGACCAGTAGCGATTGCCTCGTTATATAATATATTTGTTATTTTGATTGTTTTGTTTATTAAGAAAAAGAAATTAAGATAATAAGAAAAAGGTATCATTTTTATTTGATACCTTTATTTAGTTTTATTCAATTATCCATTTGTAATAGAAAAAAGGCGTTTTATCAAACATCAAATAACGAGGCAATAAGTATTGTTGATCGGCTCTAGTCATATTTCTATTTTGATTATAGCTAAAGGCAAGATGGGTAGAGCTGTTCTTTAAATAGCTTTGTGCATTTTGGCTACTTACTCCATAGGGAAAAGCAAAATACTGATTACTAACTATATTAGTATCGAAGTCTTTTTTTATTTCTTCTGTAGATAAAGTTTCTATTTTTTTTAAGTGATGAATTCTAGCAAAATGATGAAGATTATATGAATGTGAATAGTAGGAAACATATTGATCATTCTTTATATCAGCTTGATGTAGATAACCGGCTTTATTATGTTTTACTTTATAGCCAATAACAAAACATGTGGCATGTAGATTGTATTTTTTTATGATTGGTTTAACGACTGTGTTAAAGTTAAGATAACCATCATCAAAGGTTAAACATACAGCCTTTTTTGCAATTTTTTTATTTCCTCGGTAATAATCTTCAACATCTTGCATCGTAAGACATTGATAGTTATTTTGTGCTAAATATTTCATTTGTTGGTCAAATTGACTTTGACTTAAAAAATAAGGATTATTTTGGTAGTGGTTTTGTTTCTCTTGATCACTGACTACACCATGATAACCTAAAACTGGTAAGCCATCTTTGTTATTTTCATGAATAATGATATCTTTACTTATCCAACATAGACCAATAATAAGATAACTACATAATAAGGTCAGCAACATTTTTTTAAAATCTTTCATTTTATCACCGCAATCATTATAACAAAATTCACTATTCTAATAAAAGAAAAAAGTATATAATGCTTTTAGTGAGGTGTATTATGTCAGTTTATATTTATCCAATTAAAGCAGGATTGATGATTTTTCCTATCTTAGCGATTATTTTTACAATTCCTTATATTATCAGTCAATATCGTAAATATGGGGCTATGTTGCTTACAAGAATTGTGGTTGTCTACTCATTTATATTGTATTTATTATGTGCATATTTTATGGTTTTACTTCCTTTACCAAAAGAAGATATTCCTAGACTTGCAACGACAATGCAACTTGTTCCTTTTCATTTTGTAGATATGATTTTAGCTTGTCATTTTCATTCTATTGTTGATTTTGTTAAAAATCCTTATGTTTACCAAGCTTTTTTCAATATTCTCCTTACTTTACCTTTAGGGGTATATTTGAGATATTATTTTAAAAAAAGCTGGTTCAGTGTTTTTATTTTAGGATTTTTGATGTCTTTATCATTTGAATTATTACAATTAACAGGGATATGTGGGGTTTATCAATATCCTTATCGTTTATTTGATGTAGATGATATCATTGTAAATACCTTTGGAGCAATGGTAGGGTATTGGATTACACCATTATTGACTTGTTTTTTACCGAGTAAAGATAAGCTTATTGAAAAATCATATATTAAAGGGACAAAAGTTTCATTTATTAGAAGATTAGTAGGTTTTGTGATTGATCTTTTTGTGATGTATTTATTTGATATGATCATAATATGCTTATTTAAGCAAATAGATAAAAATGTAAGATTGGTTATCTTTGTGTTCATTTATTTTTGTGTTATTCCAGCGTTATGCAATGGTCAAACATTGGGCAAAAAGATAGTGAAAATTGCATTGAGAGATGAACAAAATGAAGTTCCTAGAATAACGAATCTAATGATTCGTTATGGCTCACTTTGGTTTGTGATTGCTGGTATTCCCCAAATTTTACAATATGAAATGAGTCAATTAAATCATAGTCATTTATTGATATGGCTCATCATATTTGTTTGTATTTTTACATTAGTTTACTTTGTTTATCAAGTATTTGTACATAGCATGATTACTCATGATGATTTATTTTATGAAAAGTGGAGTCATATTCATGAAATCAGTATAATAAAAGAACCTCAGTAAGGTTCTTTAAAAGGCAGATGTTAAAGATATTCTGTCTTTTATTTTATTGTAAATCATAACTGAAATAAGTATTTTAACAAAATCACCGGGAATAAATGGAATAACACACATCATTAAAGAGGGTCCTAATGCCATTTTTGTAAGTAACATAAACCATGCGGTTCCGATTATATAACAAACTAAAGATCCAATAAAACAGGCTATATAGGATGAATATTTTCTTGATAAATAACTTATAAGCATAGCCATGATTGGAAAGGCAAATAAATAACCACCAGTATAACCTACTAAAGAAGCGATACCCCCATGAAATCCAGCAAATACAGGTAATCCAATGGCACCCATTAGTAAATAAACAAAACAAGTAAAAAATGCTTCTTGAGGAGTCAATACTAATGAAAGTAGATAGACAGCTAAAGTTTGTAAGGTAATAGGGACATAACCCGGTAAATCAATTTTAATTTGTGATAAAAGTGCTAATAAACAAACCATTAAAGCACAATAACATATTTCTTTTACTTTGAAGTTCAAACTAAACACCTCCTGGAGTTATCCTAACAAACTCCAAGGTTTTTGTCAATAAAGACTTTGAACGAATAAAGCGATGAGAAATTCTTTAGTAAATAAACTAGGAATGATATTAGGTAAATTATCAGGATTAGATAAAAAATAACTTAGACTTTGTTTGCTGGTAAGATCTTTTAAATTTTGTCCTAATTGTTTAAATAAAAGACGATCATCTTCATTAATTTTAAAATGTTTTTTGACTTCTTGAATAACATTATCAAATTCATAAATCGTATCATGTTGGTAAGATAAGTAATCCATAGTAATCTCTAATCCTAAAATAAAATAATCATCCAACTGAATTTGATCAAGATAAGTATCTGCTTTGAGTAGTTGAGTAAGGGGAATACTGTCATTACCAATAGCACGGTTTAAAATAGTATGATTCAGTTGATTTTCGTAATTTAAAACTTTGTGATAAAAGGTTTGACATATATTCTGAGGTACTTTTTCATTTTTAAATGTATAGCGATATCCCTTTAGTTTGTTAAATGCTTTAAGGGTATCATAATAACCGAGACAGATTCTAAAATCCAATAAAGTACGATCAAAATCTAAGAAACCACCTAGTGGTAAACTTGGTCTGATGACTTTAATACCAGGACGATGAAGTAAATACTCATGAGTAGCTTCTTGATTAAGTTCAATAGCGATAATTGATTTAGCTCCCATATCTAAGGCTAGAGAGATTGGAAGATTGTCAAAGTAACCACCGTCAATGTATCCTTGTTGATCAATTTCATGAATAGGAAAAGCAGGGAAACATGATGCAGAAGCAATAGCATACTCAACGATATTTGTATCATTCATTTGATCGACTGTTATTTCAATAGGTTTTAATTGAGGGAACGTAACAGTAACCAAACCATATTTTGTAGATGAATTTTTTGCTTTTTTACCATCATAAAGTGAATGAATTAAATTCTTTAAAGGAGTAATATCAGCTCCTTTTTTATTAATATAAGATTTAAAAAAGGACATCATTAAGTTTGATTGTTGTAACATAGATTCAATTGAAAAATCAAATTGAATAGGATCAGTTAATACTTGATCTAAAGATAATGTATCCCATAAATGATAGAGTTTATCATAGTCATGTTGTGCCACTAATAGACCATTTAAAGCACCAATAGAAGTCCCTGTGACAATATCAAACTCATATCCTAATTCTTTTAAAGCTTTTATACATCCAGCTTCGTAAGCACCTTTAGCGCCACCGCCAGATAAAACTAAACCATATTTCATAACATCACATCCTTATAAATAAATTATACAAAAAAAGACTTAAAAATACCAAGAAAGATATTTTTAAGTCCTCAATTCTATTGGTTCATCAGTTCATAAGTTAATTCACCAAGCATTGTAATTCCTTTTACAATTTGTTCAGGAGATTCACTCGTGAAGGATAATCTAAATCCTTGACTAGGGTAGTTAGTAGCAAAACAATACCCTGGAACAATCGCAATATGCTTAGCAACAGCCGCTTGCAAGAACGATTCAGGTTTGATTTTGTCTGGTAAAGTAAACCATACAAACATCCCCCCATCAGGTGCTTTAAATTGAACATCAGGATGAAAGGTTTTTTTCATTGTTTCTACCATAAGTGTACTTTTTCTTTGATAAATTTCACTCACTCTTTTAATATGTTGTTTCATATCAACGGTATTTAAAAAACGTGTAATGACATATTGTGACCAGTTTGTAGCAGCACCACCACTCGCACCTTTCATAATAGCAAAGTGATCAGTAATATCTTTATCAGCCACTATAGCACCTAGACGAATACCTGGAGAGATGATTTTTGATAAACTAGCAAGATAAATTACAATTCTTGCATCATCAAATGATTTATAACCTGGAACAGATGTTCCTTTAAAACGTAAAGTTCCATAAGGATTATCTTCAAGAATTAAAACATGATATTTTTTACATAATTCATAAATTGCTTTTCTTCTTTCTAGTGTTGTCGTAAGACAAGTAGGATTTTGAAATGTTGGAATAGTATAAAGAAGTTTAGGTTGTGGCTTTCTTTGAAAAGCTTGTTCTAATAATTCTAAATCTAATCCTTCATCATCCATTGGTACACCAATTAATTTTGCATTATTACTTTTAAAACCATTTAATGCACCAATAAAACTAGGATCTTCAACAACCATGTAATCACCTTCATCTAAGAAGACTTTAGCAGCCATTTCTAGTCCTTCCCCGGAACCAGAAGTAATCATAATATCGTCACTTTCCTTAACGACAGGTTCTAAAGAATTAAAGAAAGTTTTAATAGCTTTTTGTAAACCAGTATAAGCAGGTTTAGGTGCATATTGTAAGATTTCATAAATAGAATCATTTAAGACCTCTTGTGATAATTTTTGGATTTCTTCAACCGCAAATGATTCACGATCAGGAAATCCTGGCGAAAAGTTGATCATATCAGGTCCTGCAGCATCAACAAGAACTTGACGAATCATGCTAGGTGTGAATTGATTAAATCTTTTTGAGTATTGATAATTCATTGTTGTTCCCCTTTTTATGTATAGATTATTCCTTAACATTATAGGCGTTGTTTGTTATAATAACAAGCATAAGGAGGAAGAACATGAAAGAAGTTGTTAAAACAAATCAAGCTCCTGGTGCTATTGGACCATATAGTCAAGGAATTCATGTAGGTAACACTTACTATTTTTCAGGACAAATTCCATTAGTTCCAGAAACAGGGAAAATGCCAGAAGGTATTGAAGCACAAGCACATCAAGCATTAAAAAATGTTAAAGGATTATTAGAAAGCCAAGGATTATCTTTTAAAGATGTTGTTAAAACAACAGTATTTTTAGATAATATGGATGACTTTGTTACTGTAAATGGAATTTATGCAGAGTATTTTGGAGAACCTTATCCTGCAAGATCTGCAGTAGAAGTAGCAAAACTTCCTAAAGGAGCTTTATTAGAAGTAGAAGTTATCGCAGTAAAATAAAAAGAGCATAAGCTCTTTTTTTATAAAAATAGAATGGCGATAATACCAACAACTAAACAATAATATGAAAAATAATTTAGTTTCTTTTTATTTAAGATGCTAAATAATAAATGTAATGCCAAGTAAGTTACAACTCCACTGACAATAAAACTAATTAAATAAGGAAGCCATAAAGCAGCAACAGTTGAACTTGTTAAAAAGTGTTTTAATTTTAAAATAATAGCCCCAAAACTCACAGGCATAAACATAAAGAATGAAAAATCTCTGGCTGCTTTTTGATCTAAACCACCAAGCATTCCTCCAGTTAAAGTAGAACCACTACGAGAGATCCCAGGAAGTAAAGCAAATAATTGGAAAATTCCCATTCTAAGGGCATCCCATAAATTTAAATTCTTTGTTGTTCTTCTTCCTTTATAACCAAATTTATGAATAAGCATTAAGAAGATAGCAGTAATTAAAAGCATACAACCTACGAATTTAGCGTTAGAAAAGGCACTTTCAATTTTATCATTAAACAATGCTCCACCAATAGCAGCTGGAATGGTAGCTACAATAAGTAACATACAAAAACGAAAATCAGGTAATAAAGTTTGTCTTTCTTCAGGTTTAGCAATATAACTAAAGAATGATTTGATTAAACGAATGATATCTTGACGATAATAATACATAATCGCAATGAGTGATCCGGTATTAACAATAACTTCAAAAGTCACATCATTCATTTGGGGAACCATTAACCCCATTTTAGAAAAAAGACTTTGGAATAAAACTAAATGTCCGCTACTAGAAATAGGAATAGGTTCAGAAAAACCTTGAATGGCACCTAAAATAGCGTACACAATAATATCTTTTAATAGTTTCATAATTTCACCTCGACACTCATTATATATTAAATAAATATAAAAATATACTAAAACATTTTTAATGGTTAAAAACATATATATATATATTAGGAGGAGATTATGGAGAGGATTATCGTAAATTGGGTTAAAGAAGATGAAGAATTACTAGAACCATATGAGTGGTATCCGGGTGACGATATAGAATTTATTACTTCTTTAACAATGTATCATGTTGATGATGAAACTTTACATGATTTTATATATGGTTGTCTGCAAGTATTAGATCATCATTTATATAATAAAGTATTTGCTTTAGGTAATGGTTTTTATACGATTGTAGTAGAAACGGATGAAAAAGGAAAATTATGTTATCGCAGTGTTTTAAATATTGAAGATCGAAAACGCATCAATGAAGAGATTGCAAGTTTACCACATACAGTCATCACCTATTTTATGTATGATGAAGGGGAAATGAAGGAATATGGTTTAACTCGTGATGAAAGAATAAAAAAGCAATTTATTGATCAAAGATTAGATGAACTTTATATTCATCAGTTGAGTGACTTTATTCATCTTGTTCGTTCACTATATATTAAAGAAAAAGAGAATATGAAGATGTATTTTATTTTAAAAAAGAAAATAGAACACGGTTATTCATTTATTCATGAATATCTTTATCATGAATTACTTAAACCACAATATAAAAAGAAATAAGCTTTGCTTATTTCTTTATTGTAATACCCATTTTTCTTTCTACTTTAGCTAATTTCTTACGAGCAATTCTACGAGCTGTTTGGGCTCCTTCGTTTAATACAGTATCAATATAATCACCTTGAATAATTTCTTGATAACGATCATGAATTTTTTGTAGTTCTTGACCAACAACTTCAGCTAAATCTTTTTTGAATGTTCCATAACCACTATTTTCATATTGTTTTTCTAATTCAGGAATTGATTTTTCACTTAAAATAGAATAAATAGTAAGTAAATTAGAAATACCTGGTTTATTTTTAACGTCATAAATAATCTTATTATCACTATCAGTTACCGCAGACATGATTTTCTTTTTAGATACATTAATATCATCTAAAATATAAATACATCCTTTACCTGTTTCATCAGATTTAGACATTTTTTTAGTAGGGTCTTGTAAATCCATAATACGACCACCAACTTTAGGAACAATAGGTTCAGGTAATTTGAATGTTTCACTATAACGATTATTAAATCTTTCAGCAATATCACGTGCAAGTTCACAATGTTGTTTTTGGTCTTCACCAACAGGTACATAATCAGGATCATACATTAAAATATCAGCATTCATCAATGAAGGATAATTAAATATTCCTGCACCAATTGATTCATTTTTACCTATTTTACTTGCTTTATCTTTATATTGAGTCATTCTTGATAATTCACCCATAGAAACCATACATCCTAGATACCAACCTAGTTGGGCATGTTCTAACACATCAGATTGTAAAAATAAAGTTACTTTTTGAGGATCAAGACCTGCTGCCAAATAGAGTGCAATTAAATCCTTTGTGTTTTTTCTTAAATCTTTAGGTTCTTGATAAACTGTCATACTATGTAAGTTAGCGACAAATACAATCATTTCATATTCATCTTGATAACTTACAAATGGTTTAATGGCTCCAATATAATTTCCTAGAGTCACTCTTCCGGTTGGTTTAATACCACTTAACATTCTTTTCATATTATTTCCTCCTTTAATAAAAAAACATCTATCCTAAAAAGGACAGATGTTGTCTGTTATACCACCTTTTGAATGCTATCACATTTTTGCCTTGTAACGTGGGCTTACGTCAAAAGATACTCGTTGCCTTTCCCCTTTGCCTTCATGGGTCCATTTGCCAAGTTGCTTACTATCTAGATTTCACCATCCTAGACTCTCTTTGAGGGCTTTCCTTGTTTTATCTCCCAATCACAAGTTTATTTACTTATTAAAAGTATCATAGAGAAATTCTTTTGTCAATATGAGCTATTATATATAATAATAAAAATAAAGATAGAAAATAAGTAAAAATCATGTATAATTGTCATAAAGGAGATGATAGGATGATTCGCATATATACAGCACCAAGTTGTGCATCATGTCGAAAGGTAAAAGCATGGTTAAAAGATCATCAGATTCCTTATGTTGAAAAAAACATTTTTTCAACTTTACTTCGTAAAGAAGAATTAAAAGAACTGTTAGAACGTAGTGAAAATGGAACCGATGATATTATCTCTAAACGTAGTAAAATTATTAAAGAAAACAAGGTAGACATTGAATCAATGTCAGTTAATGATTTAATTGAATTTATTCAAGAGAATCCTTCAATTTTAAAAAGACCTATTATGATTGATGAAAAGAGATTTCAGGTTGGATATAATGCAGAAGAAATTCGTGTATTTATTCCTCGTGAATTAAGACAATTAGCAGAATGTGATCATGTTGAAAATTGTCCACAATTTAAAAAAGAAAAAGGTTTTGTAAGTTTTAAAGAAGCATATTTAAAAGATAAAATGAAGTCAAACAATTAGTTTGACTTTTTATATTTTGTTTAATATTTAAACAAAATATGTCATTTATATGCTATAATGAATATAGTATTTGGATTTACTTTATTTAAAATAAATTCAAAATAGTAGGGGCTTTACTTTAAAAAAGTCGAAATATATTTGGAGGGAAAAAAGATGAAAAAATTATGGAAGTTCATGTTGGTGCTGGTACTTTCAGTAGCCATGATTGGATGTTCATCAAAGGATGATGAATCAGCAACGGTAAAAAAACAAGTCAATAGTTTCTTTACTGCATTACAAAAAGGAGATACTGATAAAGTACAAAAACTATGTTCTGCTTCTGTTAGTAAACAGTTAGGATTAACTGCGTTAGATCAACAATTTGAACAATTTACTGACACTGAAACTTATGGGGAAACATTTATTAAAGAAGCAAATAAATTCAAAGAAGACGTTTTTAGCTCATTATTTGAAAATATAAAAATTGGGAAAATCACTGTTAAAGATGATAAAGCTACAGTAGTTGTATCAGGGAAAGCAAAAGATTATAATGGAATAAACTTTGACTCAAGCGAAGTGGAAACTTTAGTTCAAAATTATATCAATGAACATATGAGTGAATTTGCTGGAATGACAAGTCAAAAAGAAATGACTGTTAAATTATTTGATGATGTTTCTAAAGATATGTTTGATGTTTTGAAAAATCAATTAAAAGATGTTAAATCAACTTCATTTAAATCAAAATTAACTTTATCAAAGATTGATGATAAATGGAAAATTACAGAAATGGATAATTAAAAAAATGGCGCTTATTTAAGCGTCATTTTCATTCTTTTAATTTTACTATCGCAATTCTTTTTATATGATAAGTGATAATGTTTTAAAATAGATAACCATTTTTGGTATCCTTCTTCTTTATTTAATACCTCTAATTCCATTTCATAATCTTTGACACCATTATATTCATTGTCATCTAGAGAAAGGATACCTTCTTTTAATTCAATATCACTGCGTATTGTTTTTAAATAATGCTGACAGTTCAAATCTTGATAGGCAATATTTAAATCCTTTAGAATAGTAAATATTTCATTATCTACAGGTTGATGATGAAATATTTTATTTTTTATTGTTTCATCAATTTGAATGTTCATTTCTTTAAGACCGGATGAGGATGGTCTTTTTAATGTTAGTTCATAACTATTCTTTTTTTTTCTAATACGTAAAGAATATTGCAGTTGGTCTAATATAGGATGCATTAAATAATAATTTGTTTGACTGTAAGTTTCTTTTATTTGATTTTTAAAATCATTTTTTATTTTTTGATACATTTCTTTAGTGAGTAAGATTTTAAATTCAATTTCTAGTTGTTCCATATTTCCCTCTTTTATAAATATTTTTCGTGATATATAATGATATTATAATATAAGACAGGCAGGAAGCGAAGATGAAATACACATTAGTGGTAAGAAATGATGATCTTTCTAAGAAATTGGCAGAAGATATTCATCATGGATTAAAAGATGAACTTATATATGATAATCAAAAACCAGATTTAGTGATTTCTGTTGGTGGGGATGGAACAATATTAGAGGCTGTTCATCAATATATGGATGTTGATTGTTATTATGTTGGCATACATACGGGAACGCTAGGCTTTTTTACAGATTATCAAAGAGATGAAGTTGACGAGTTAATTCATGATATTAAAAAGAATGAATATCATTGTATGCCAAGACATCTGTTAGAAGTGAAGGTGCACTTAAAGGATGAAACCAAAACACTTTATGCATTAAATGAAATGCGTTTGGATCATGGTTTTTCAACTCAAGTGATTTCAGTTTATATTAATGATGTTTTATTAGAGGTATTTAGAGGAAATGGTTTATGCGTTTCTACTCCTTCAGGATCAACAGCTTATAATAAGTCTTTAGGTGGTGCTTTGATTTATCCAGGTATTCCTTTAATGCAGTTAACAGAAGTAGCAGGAATTCATCATAATGCTTATCGTAGTTTAGGATCGAGTTTGATTTTAGATGATCGACAAACTATTAAATTAAAAGGTGATTTTAAAGATTTATGGTTAGGAATTGATCATTTGCAGTATTCATTTCAAGATGTGGAAAGTATAGAAGTTCATTTATCAAAGAGAGCTATGAAATTCATTGAGTATAAAGAAATGTCATTTATTAAAAGAGTAAGAAGGGCTTATATTCATTCATGAGAAGAATTATTCAAGAAAAAATAATATTAAAAGATTATTTAAAGACGCTTGATATTTCTAAAGCAATGATTAAAAGAATTAAAAATCATGGTGATTTTCTAGTTAATGGTCAACATGTGACAGTACGTTATTTATTACAAAAAGATGATGTCTTAAACATCATCTTTCCTTTAGAACTATCTTGTATTGAACCGGATGATATTCCTTTAAAGATTGTTTATGAAGATGAATACTATTTAGTCATTGATAAACAGGCAAACATTCCTTGTATTCCTACAAAAAGATATCCTCATCACACGTTAGCCAACGGCTTAATTAAATATTTCAATGATCATCATATTTTAGCTACGGTACATCTTGTTAATAGATTAGATAAAGAAACGCAAGGTTTAATGTTGATTGCTAAAGATAGTCGATCACATTATTTATTAAGTCAAGATATTAAACAGGTAAAAAGAGTTTATCACTGTTTAGTAGAAGGTACATTAAAAGGTGAAGGTATCATTGATAGTCCTATCGCTAAAGCTCATGATTCGATTAAAAGAATTATTTCTAAAGATGGTAAAGAAGCAAGAACATATTATCGTGTATTAAAAAATATTGAGGATAAAACACTTGTTGAATGTATCTTAGATACAGGAAGAACTCATCAAATTAGGGTTCATTTAAGTAGTATTGGTTATCCTTTAGCTGGAGATCAGCTTTATGGTGCTAAAGAAAACACATTGTTTTATTTGGATAGTGTCGAACTCTCTTTTGTTCATCCTTATACGAAAGAATTTTTAGAATTTAAAAAAGAGGATAAATATGATTGTAAAGATTAAGTAAGGAATAGATATGCTTTAAAAACAATCAAAAAGACGAGTAATCGTCTTTTTTAATAAAAAAGGAATTCGTTTTATTGAATTCCTAGTAATATCTATTTTTTCTATTTTCAATTCTTGATTGACGGTAAATATCAAAACAAATTCCCATAGCAATCATATAAGAAAGTAATGATGATCCTCCATAAGAAATAAATGGAAGAGTAATACCGGTAATCGGTAGTAATCCTAGAAGCATACCAATATTCCAAAATTGTTGAAATATTAAGCAACCAAATACACCGGCAATGAAGTAACGATCCTTATTATTTTTAGTCTGTAAACCAATTCTTAAAATAATGACATCAAGTGCTAAGATAGCAACTAAAGTAACAATGCCGCCAACAAATCCAAAACCTAAGGTAATGACTGCAAAAATAAAGTCAGTTTGAGGTTCTTGTAAAGAAATAATAATTGATTTAAAACCATGACCAAACCAACCAGCTGTACCATAAGCCATCATAGCATTATATAACTGGTAGCCTTGATCTTGATAAGTTCCTTCAGGATCTAGCCAACCATAAATACGATCTAATTTATGCCCGGTAAAGATATGAGTAAAAATATCATGTTGATAAATAAATAAGTAAACTAAAATAGTAATACCTATAATTAAAGCACCTGCACCTATGGCATACCATTTATGATTAATACCTGCGACAAAGAGAATAAAAATAATAGAAGCAAGCATAATTAATGTAACACCAGCATCATTTTGGAGATAAACTAAGATCATTGGTGGTAATGCAACAGCTAAAACTTTACCAATAAGGCGCATATCACTTTCAAAGTCATGAACTGTATAAGTGCTGTTATGATCAGATATAATTTGTGACATACAAATAATTAAGGCAATTTTCATGAATTCTGATGGTTGGAATGAAAAGCCTGGAAAATTATACCAAGATGTTGCACCATTGGTTTCATGTGCAAAAGGAACAATGGAAGCACCAAAGTGGTAAACAGAAAATCTTTCAATAACCAATCCTATTAAAAACACCATCAAAATACCATAAATAATCCACATTGATGAATATAAACGATCATTTTTAAATTTTAATATACAAAAAATAATGATAGCTCCTAAACCATAATAAAGAACTTGTTTTAACCATAAACTGCCGGGATTAGGTATCGTCGTAACATAAGGAGCGGCACATTTTACAGCAATACAACTAATAGTTGATAAGATTGCTATAATGATAATGAGGGGCCAGCATATCAGTGACTCGTTGTTATTTTTCATGTTGTTCCTCCTTATTTTCTAGTTTTTAAATTCAAGATATAGTATACTATAAATATATGATAAATAAAGATTTTTTTATGGAGGATTGTATATGCAAGCGTATTTTATTTATATAGCTATTGTTATTGCCATTTTACTTATTGGCTGGTTTATTTTTTCAAAGGTGTTAAAAAATAAAACACCTAAAGGAATTGAAAATAGAGAATTACCTATTTCTATTGATGATTTAATTGCTTCATTAGGGGGAATAGATAATATTAAAGAAAGTGTGGCCAATGGAAGTAAGATGACATTTTTCTTAAATGATGATGATCTTGTAAAGATAGATGAATTAAAAGCTTTAGGAGCAAGTGGTATTATTCAATCTACGGGAAAAATTACAGTGATTATGGGTAAATTTTCTACTGAAATTAGTGAATTAGTGAATAGTCGTAAATAAGCAGAGCGGTCTGCTTATTTTAGTTAAGGAGGTGCTTTGATGAATATTAAAGATCGATTAACAAGTTATGAGCCACTATTTCAACATTACTATGTTGAAGAAGTGATTGATAGTCATGATAATGAAACAATTATCAGAGTTAAAAAAGATGATTATTTACAAAGTGTTGCATATGTAAAAATTATTTCGATATATGGTCATGATTTACCTGTTGAAGAATTAGAAAGCCAAGCTAAAGAAATGAAAGAATCTATGTTAAATAGTGATCACTATGAAGATGATGAACAATATTTAATTGAAGATAATCAAGCAAACATTATAGGTATTGATTTATGTATTTTACTTGATCAAGAAAAATATGATGAAGAGATGTTTGAATCTCAAGATTTTTCACGATTATATGATATTGGATTATATTACTATGATAATCATGATTATATTAAAGCTTTAGAATATTTTAAGCAGGGTGAACTGGTTGATGATCCTGATTGTTTATGTATTATTGGCTATATGTATGAACGTGGTTTTGGATTGCCTCAAGATTTTCAATTAGCTGCTAAATATTATCGTAAGGCAACGGATTTAGGAAGTGCTGTAGCGAGTTGTAATTTAGCGTATTTTTATGAAACCGGTAGAGGTGTTGAACAAGATTATAATGAAGCCTATCATTTCTATAGTTTAGGTTTACCGGTGAAGTTCCCTCGTTCCATTTACAATGTAGGTTATTGTTTAAAAAATGGTTATGGGGTAAAAAAAGACGAAAAAAAAGCCATTGAATATTTTGTGGAAGCAGCCCAAGTGGGGTATTTAGAAGCCATTTGTGCTTTAGGTGAGTGTTATGAATTTGGCGATGGTGTTAATCAAGATGATCATCAAGCTTTTATTTATTATGAACAAGCGAGTAATCAAGGACATATTGGTTGTCAATACCGCTTAGGAAGGTTTTATGAATTAGGACGAGGATGCAGACAAGACTTAAAAAAGGCTGTTTATTGGTATCAAGAAGCCAGCCTTGAAAATTATCCTCCAGCACTTACATCATTAGCGTTATGTTACGACTATGGTCAAGGAGTAGACCAAGATATTGAAAAGGCAAGACACTTATATCAAGTTGCTGCTAGACAAGGATATCGTCATGGACAGTTTTGTTTAGGATATTTTTATGAAAGACATGAAGAAATAAAATATTATGCATACCGTAGTAGTTATTGGTATAAACAAGCTTCAAAACAAAATGAAGTTCAAGCTATGATAGCTCTAGGTTATTTTTATGAGACTGGATTTGGTGTGAAGAAAAATCAAAACAAAGCCTTTCAGCTTTATCAAAAAGCCGCAGCTTTAAATTATGTCCCTGCGATGTGTAATGTTGCTTATTGTTATGAAACAGGAATAGGAACAGAAGTTGATATAAAACAAGCTATTCATTATTACCAACAAGCAGCGATTGAGGGGTATCCTCGAGCTATGTGTAATTTAGCTTATTTATATGAATTTGGTATTGGTACAACCCAAGATAAAGAGACAGCATTAGCACTTTATCAAAAAGCTGCTACGCTACAATATCCTATAGGTCAATACCAATTAGCACTTGCTTATGAAGAAGGGGATCTGATTGAACAAGATTATCAACAGGCCTTGCATTATTATAAATTAGCTGGTAAAACTTATGCTCCAGCACTTTATCGTATGGGGATGATGCATAAAGATGGTAAAGGGGTAAGTCAAGATGATACAAAAGCTATGGATTATTTCTATCAAGCGATTAAAATGGATCGTGAACCACGAGCTATGTATCAAATGGCATTATATGTTGAAAAAGGAATGACGTCTTTAAAGTCTCAAGAGATGATTTCTTACTTACAAGAATCAGCTAATAAAGAATATGCACCTGCTATGGTTTTATATGGAAATTATTTAGAACAAGGTAAATACTGTGATCCACAACCTGAAAAAGCATTTCCTTATTATCAAAAGGCAGCCAGTCAGGGCTACCCAGAAGGTGAATACTTTTTAGGTTTAGCATACGAACAGGGTCAAGTGATAAAACAAGATTATAGTCAAGCTATGCAGTATTATAAATTAGCATCTAAAGACTATGCTCCGGCTTTAACACGTATTGGTATTATGTATAAAGAAGGGAAAGGCGAAGCAATAGACCATATAAAAGCCATGCATTATTTTCATGAAGCAATTGAAATGGATCATGAACCGGGTGCTTTATATCAATATGCTTTATGTATTGAAGAAGGATATAGTTATTTAGAAAAGAAAGAAATGATTCATTATTTACAACAAGCAGTTGAACAAAATTATATACCAGCCCATATTTTATATGGTCAGTGTTTGGAATATGGAAAATATGTAGAAAAAGATGTTCATGAAGCTTATTTTCATTATCTTACAGCATTACAAGCAGGGAGCCCAGATGGTTATTACCATGTAGGGAAAATGTTGTTTTATGGTATTTATCCTAGTTTAGATAAAAAACAAGCATTTGATCTTTTTAAAACAGCAATTTGTGGTGGACAGATTGAAGCATGTTTTATGCTTGGATATATGTATCATTATGGTGATGGTATTGAAAAAGATCTTGAACAAGCAAAATATTATTATACCCTTGCTATGCAAGGTGGAATACAAGAAGCTAAAGAAGAATTAGATAAAATTGAGGTGGAAAAATGAGTTTTGAAGCAAAATTAAAACAATATGCAAAATTAATAGTAGAATCAGGATTAAATGTGCAAAAACAACAAACTGTTGTCATTCAAGGATCTATTGAAAGTGCACCTTTAATCAAAGAAGTAACAAGACAAGCCTATCAAATAGGAGCTAAGGAAGTCGTTGTACACTTCCATGATGATGAAATATCAAGAATGAAATATGATTATAATGATGTCTCATTTTTTGAAGATGTTCCACAATGGTTATCATCTTTTAAAAATGATTATGCTAAACAAAATGCATGTTTCTTATATATTGAAGATAGTGATCCTGAAGTAATGAAAGGCATTGATCCTTTAAAGATTTCAACTTGGCAAAAAGCATGTCATCAAGCATTTAAACCTTATTATGAATTATCAGATAATATGACTAATGCTTGGTGTATTGTAGCAAGCAGTTCATTACGATGGGCAAATATTGTTTTTCCGGATATGTCTGATCAAGAGGCTAAGGATGCTTTATGGAATGCTATTTTTAAGGCAGCTAAAATTGATGGGGTACATGATCCGGTTGAAATCTGGCAAGCACATCGTCAAAGTTTTGAAAAACGAGTTAATTATTTAAATAATTTAAATTTAACTTCTTTACATTATAAAAATAGTTTAGGTACTGATATTACAATAGGATTAAATCCGAATTATTTATTTGCTGGAGGGGGAAGTTATTTAAAAAATGGTGTTTATAATTTTCCTAATATTCCTACTGAAGAAATATTTACTTCACCCAATTATCAAGAAGCAGAAGGGATTGTTTATAGTTCAATGCCTTTAAATTATGGTGGAAACCTTATTGATGAATTCTACCTAAGATTTAAAGAAGGGCGTGTTATTGATTTTGGAGCAAAAACGGGTTATGAATTATTAAGAAGTATTATTGAAACTGATGAAGGAAGTCATCATTTAGGAGAAATAGCTTTAATTCCTTATGATTCACCTATCCATAATTTAGGAATTTTATTTTATAATACTTTATTTGATGAAAATGCTTCTTGTCACTTTGCTTTAGGAAAAGGATTTAGTGAATGTATTCAAGGTGGCAATGATAAAGATAAAGATGAACTTAAACAAATGGGGGTTAATGATTCTTTAACTCATGTTGATTTTATGTTAGGTACAAGTGATTTATCTATTGAAGGTACATGTCAAGATGGCTCTGTTGTAACAATCTTCAAAGATGGTCAATTTGTATTTTAGTAAAAACACTCAGTGATATGATATTGACTTCATTAAGACAAATGTATAATATAAATGCCGAGGAGAATACACATGAGTGAGTTAAAACAACAAGTAGAAAAAAGAAGAACATTTGCAATTATTTCCCATCCGGATGCTGGGAAGACAACATTAACTGAAAAGTTTTTATTATATGGAGGAGCCATCCAACAAGCTGGTACTGTTAAAGGTAAAAAAAATAGTAAACACGCTACAAGTGACTGGATGGAAATTGAAAAACAAAGAGGAATTTCTGTTACTTCATCAGTATTACAATTTAATTATCAAGGTTTCTGTATTAATATCTTAGATACCCCAGGACATCAAGATTTCTCAGAAGATACTTATCGTACTTTAATGGCTGCTGATTGTGCAGTGATGGTTATAGATGCTAGTAAAGGGGTCGAAGAACAAACACGAAAATTATTTAAAGTATGTACGATGAGACATATTCCTATTTTTACTTTTATTAATAAGATGGATCGTGAAGCAAGAGATCCTTATCAACTAATGGAGGATATTGAACAAGAATTAGGAATTGAGACTTGTCCGGTAAACTGGCCAATTGGTTCAGGAAAACGTTTTGCTGGGGTTTATGAAAGAAATGATAAACAGGTGATTCGTTTTATTCCTGTTGATGGTGGAAAAAAAGAAGTAGATACAGAAGTTTTAGATTATCATGATGAAAAGTTAAAAGAAATTCTTGAAGATGAATTATATGACAAACTACAAGAAGATATAGAATTATTAGATATGGCAGGAAATGCTTTTGATTTAGATAAAGTAAGAGCCGGTCAATTATCGCCTGTGTGCTTTGGTTCAGCATTAACGAACTTTGGAATTGAACCATTCTTAAAACATTTCTTAGCGATGACTTTACCACCACAACCAAGAAAAGCACAGGATTTAGTCATTGATCCATGTGATGAAAATTTCAGTGCTTTCGTATTTAAAATTCAAGCTAATATGAATTCTAGACATCGTGACCGTATGGCATTCTTTAGAATTTGTTCAGGTAAATTTGAAAAAGGAATGGAAGTCTATCATTATCAAGGAAAAAGAAAGATTAAACTAAACCAATCTAAACAATTGATGGCAGATGAACGTAGTGAAGTCACAGAAGCTTATGCAGGAGATGTTATCGGGGTCTTTGATCCAGGTATTTTCTCTATTGGTGATACAATTACTACAGGTAAAAAACATTTTGCTTTTGAAGGTATTCCTACCTTTGCTCCTGAACATTTCTCATTAATTAGAAATAAAGATACAATGAAAAGAAAACAATTTGTTAAAGGAGTTGAACAAATTGCTAAAGAAGGAGCTATTCAAATTTTTACTGAATTGGGTGGCGGAATGGAAGAAATCATTGTAGGTGTTGTTGGTGTTTTACAATTTGAAGTATTAGAACATCGTTTAAACACTGAATATAATGTAGAAATCATTAAATCACCATTACCATATCGTTATGTACGTTGGGTTAATCAAGGTGTTGATTTAAAATCATTAAATTTATCATCAGATACACGTATTGTTCAAGATTTAAAAGGGCAACCATTATTGTTATTTACTAATGATTGGGGTGTTCGTTGGGCAAGTGATAAAAATAAAGATATTGAGTTATTAGAGTTCTCTAAAAATTAGTCAAGGTTTAACCTTGACTTTTTTTGTTTTTAAGGAAAGGATGAAGATCAGCATAAATTAAATGAAATACCATTGTATGCTATGATAAATATGTTATAGAGGGAAAAGAGGGTAAATGTAAAAAAAAAGAAAATATTTGTGTTTTGGGATTGTTATTGCCATGCTGTTTACTATTACGGGGTGTCAATCATCTAATAAAAGTGAATTAGATGCAAGTCATCCTACTCATATAACAGTGTGGCATTATTATAATGGGGGCACAGTTAGATAGTTTTAATCATTTAGTTGATAAGTTTAATAATACAGTTGGAAAAGAAAAGGGTGTTGTTGTAGAAGCTTCAAGTCAAGGAACTGTTAATGATTTAGAAAATCATATTTTAGATTCTATTCATGGTAAAGTTGGTGCTGAAAAGATGCCTAATATTTTTGCGGCTTATGCAGATACGGCTTATAAAGTGGATCAAATGGGCTATGTTCAAAACTTGAATGCTTACTTTACTAAAGAAGAACGTAAGCAATACATTGATAGTTATATTGATGAAGGGGTATTTAAAGGTCAATTAAAGATATTCCCAGTTGCTAAATCAACTGAAGTTATTATGTTAAATAAAACAGATTGGGATAAGTTTAGCCAAGCATGTCATGTAAGTACAAGTACATTATCTACATACGAGGGACTTGTTAAAATAGCTAAACAATATTATGATTGGACAGATTCACTTACTCCTGAGGCAAATGATGGTAAAGCTTTATTTGACCGTGATGCTATGGCTAATTATTTTATTGTTGGTTTAAAACAACATGGTATTGATGTCTTTAGTGTTGATAAAAAGGGAAAAGTGAAATTAAATTTTGATAAAAAAGTTGTGCGTAAATTATGGGATAATTATTATGTTCCTTACATTAAAGGCTATTTTACATCATCAGGTAGATTCCGTAGTGATGATATTAAAACAGGAAATGTGCTTTGTTATATAGGGTCAAGTTCTTCAGCAACATATTTTCCTAAAACAGTTTATGATGATAATGAATCAAGTCATGATATTACCAGTACTGTTTTACCAGCACCAACTTTTAAAGGACAAAAGAAAGTAGCTGTTCAACAAGGGGCAGGAATGGTTGTTACAAAAGCTAAAAAGAAAAAAATAGAAGCTTGCAAAGAATTTTTAAAATGGTTTACTCAAGATAAACAAAATATTGATTTTTCAATTTCTAGTGGTTATCTTCCAGTAACAAAAAGTGGTAATAAGATTAAAAAGGTGAGAAAATATACTTCTAAAAAAAATGCTGGTGATGTAGTAGAGGTAGCTGTAAAAACAGTTAATACTTCAAAAATGTATACATCAAAAGCTTTTAAAAATGGAACAAGTGCAAGAAAAGTTTTAGAGTATTCATTACAGGATAAAGCATCTGCAGATTGCCAAAATGTTGTTAAATATTTAGATGAAGGTATAGATTATCAAACTGTAATTGATATGTTTGATAATGATGAAAACTTTAACGATTGGTATAATGAAACATATCAAAAATTACAATCTTTAGTTAAATAATCGAGATTATTTATGAAAAAGACAATGAAGAAAAAGCGTATTTTAAAATATATACTTGTTCCGGTAGTTTTATTATTATTTTTAGAAGCAATAATATTTGGTGGAGTTATTATTAATGGTAGTGTTATTCAACATTTAAAACAATATCCAAAAGAAATATTACATGGTCGTTTAATAAATCGGGAGTCTTATTTTGAAAATGAGATGATTAATAGCTGGACTCAGTTAGATAAATTGGTGAATGGGATTAATCAAAAAGCAGATGAATTAACAGCTGATGGCAGTATAGATTTACAACATATTGATGAAAACAATCAACAATCAATGCAGTTTTTAAATAGTATTAGTGATGAAATGATAGATCAACTTAGATTATTAAAAACAACAGGTGTTTATGTTGCTTTTAATAATCAAGAAATAAAACAAAATAAGCAAAATAAACCTTGTTTATATATTCGAGATTTAGATCCTTTATCTAAATCGAGTGCGAATAATCAAGATTTATTCATTGTAAGGGGACCAAGAGAAACAGTTAAAAAGCTTAATATTTCTACTGATTCTTCTTGGAAACCGCAATTAGATGTATCTAAAAAAGATGATTTTATTTATAAACCGTTTCAAGAAGCTTTACATAATCAAAAGAACTATACTACAAAAGATTTAGGATATTGGAGTCGCAGTTATCAACTCAAAGATGATCGCCATCAATCTATTTCTTATTCCATTCCTTTAGTCAGTCATACAGGAATATTATATGGAGTAGTAGGGATAGAACTTACTCATGAATATTTAAGTAAATTATTACCAAATAACGATATTTCTGAGTATACATCTAATTACTGTCTAGCTATAAAAAAATCAGGAAGTCAGAGTTATCAAAAAGTTTATTCAAGTTTAGATGGATTAAATAAAAATTTTGCTTTAAATAAAGATAACAATGATTTTTATTTAAAAGATAGTTCACAAAAAACATATGCTACTTACACATCTATATCAACTTATAGTAGTAACACACCTTTTGAAAAAGATCATTGGGTGCTAATGGTTTTTGTTGATAATCAAGATTTATTAAGTTTTGCTAATAGTATTCATGAATTATTAATTAAGGCTATATCTTTATTGTTAATTGTTGGAATTATCGGAAGTGTTATTATTGCTTATCGTCTTTCAAAACCAATTACAACATTATCTCAAGATTTAATGAATAATAAAAAGAATAAACATTTATCACAAACTGGTATTAGTGAAATTGATCAGTTGGTTGACACAATTCAAGAGATGAATGAAAATGTGGCTGAATATGCACAACGTTTTAATAAAGTTATTGAGTTATCTAGAATTAAATTAGGAATATTTGAAATTGATGATAATAAAAATATTTTCTTTTTAAGTGATAATTTTATGAGTATGATAGGTCAAGGTACAAAGAAGGTAGAAGATGTCGATACTTTTAAAAGTATTATGAACGATTTAAATAGATATCTTGTAAGAAAAGAAAATAAAAAATATATTTATGAGATACCTAATAATAAAAAGCATATCTATATTGAACTTAATGAAAATGAGATTGAAAATGGACATGTTATGGGTCTCATTGAAGATATTACTGAACGTACTTTAGAAAAGAAATATATTGAATTTGAAAGAGATCATGATTATTTAACGGGATTATATAATCGTAGGGCATTTAATTATCATATAGAGCAATTATTCCAAAATCATAGTCAAATGAAAAATGCAGCCTTTATTATGATTGATTTAGATAACTTAAAGTTATTAAATGATCAATTTGGTCACAATAGTGGAGATCAATATCTTTTAAAAGTATCAAAAGTTCTTGCAAAATTTAATGATCAACATACTTTTGTTTCAAGGATGGCAGGAGATGAGTTTAATATGTTTATGTATGGCTATGATGACGAAGCAGAAATTGAAAAAAGAATTGAAGAAATAAAGAATAGTTTATTTATTTCATTTATATTGTTAGAAAATAATGAAAAGTTTTATGTACGTGCTTCTGCAGGCGTATCATGGTATCCTCGTGATAGCCAATCTCTTGAACAATTACGTAGTTATGCTGATTATGCAATGTATAAAAATAAAAAATCAACAAAATGTGGATTCGCTAATTTTGATTTGCAAAGTTATAAAACAGATGAATATAAACAACGCAAGGTTGATGAATTAGCAATGATTATTGATAGAAAACAAGTTATGTATTATTATCAACCAATTGTAAGAGTAAGTGATGGGCATATTATTGGTTATGAAGCGCTTATGAGGTCAATGACGCCAACTCTTAATAATCCTGAAGAAATCTTATCATTAGCTAATCAATTAAATTGTTTAGATAAAATTGAAGTATTGACAATGTTTCATGCAATGAAAGATTTTATTGAAAATATAAAACAAGGCTATATTGCATCTGATAGTTTAGTGTTTATTAATTCTATTCCATCTCAAATCATGTCAAAAAAACAATTAGATGAATTTGAAGAATAATATCAAGACTATTTATCTCATATTGTTGTAGAAGTGACAGAAAATGAACAAATAAATCAAGAGTTTCAAACCACTAAGATAAGTTATCTTAATAAATGGCATGGATAAGTAGCTATTGACGATTATGGAACAGGCTATAATAGTGGAAAAGTATTACTTAATCTTAAGTCTCATTATCTAAAGATAGATAAAGAAATTGTAAGACAAATATATTTGGATGAAAGTAAACAAAAGATGGTTCAAAGCATTGTTACTTATGGACATCAACAAAATATTCAAATTATAGCAGAAGGTGTCGAAACCCTTGAAGAAATGAAAACCTTGGTGGAATTAGATGTGGATTTATTACAAGGATATTTATTGGGTAAACCACAAAAATCACCAGCTAGAATAAGTGATGATGTGTTGTCTCAATTATTATCTTTAAAAAGTGACAAAAAATAAAACAAATGAATAATTTAAAGAAAGAAGTCTCTGTAAATAGAGACTTCTTTTTGCATTTCGCACCCTAAAAACGACATTTCACACCCATTACAAAAAATAAGTATGATAGATAGTAAAATAAGAGTGTAATCAGTTTTATGTTTATCAAATAACTTAACTATAGAGAAAAGAAGAGGGAAAGGGAAATGAAAATATATAAAAAGATAATAGCAAGTATACTTACATTGATGATGATTTTTACACAAGTATCGGTAAGTGTATTTGCGACGGAATTAGAAGTACCAGATACTGATAAAGCAAGTAATACTGAAAAAGATTCACAAAAAGATAATAATTATTATGATTTTAATACATACAATTTAAATGTTGAAAGTGAACAAACATTTACAGTAACGGTATCAGAGGAACAAAATCAGTATTATAATTTAAAAATTGATAAAAATGTTGTTAAATCTGGTGAATCATGTACTCTAACGTTTACAAAGTCGACATATGCAGGAGGTCTATACTTTATCATTAAAGTTAATGATGAAATGATAAATTTAGATGATAAAGGTCAATATACAATTAATAACATTCAAGAAAATAAAATAATTACAGTTGAGAAATTTAAAGACCAAATATCGCCAAGTGTTAAAATTAAGATAGGTGAAAATGAATGGTCCCGGTTTAAATATGTAATTTCGTATGGGAAATACTTTTTTAGTAAAACACAAACAGCTGTAATTACAGCTACAGATGGAGAAAGTGGCATCGATAAATGTTATTATGCTATTGATGATTCGGGTAATGATGTTAATAACCCAACTGAGACAATGTCTCAATTAGATAAAAGAGTGGATTGGATAGAAGGAACTTCTATTTTTTTAAGTAACTATGAACATTGTATTATTTATGTTAAAGTTGTAGATAAAGCTGGAAATACTACATATATTGCAACAGACGGTCTAACACTTGATTCAACAGCACCACAAATTATGGGTGTAGAAAGTAATAAAACGTATACAAAGTCTAAATCATTTACGGTTATTGAGGATAATTTAGCAACTGTAAAAGTAAATGGGCAATTAATTGAACCTAATGATGGTAGTTATACGTTAATTCCTAAAGAAGGAACATATACAATTGAGGCAACTGATAAAGCAGATAATAAAGCAACGTTAGATAATATAACTGTTAATTGGGAAGAAGTAAAAATACCAACAATAGAAAGTAAGCTTTATACAGGAAAGCAATTAACTGCAGATATTCCAGATAGTAGTTTATACAAAGTTGTAAAAAATGATGGTGGTATTGATGTAGGTAAATATGAGGTTCAATTAACATTGAAAGATCCTACAAATTATAGATGGGAAGATGGTCATGCTACTGTAACAAAAATATTTGAAATTGTTAAAGTTCATAGAGAAGCACCAACATCTGTGACTGCCACAGGAACAACATATAAAGGTGGAACAGATGGTAAATTAAATGATGTTGATGCATCAATGGAATATAGAAAAGATGGTGAAACTGAATGGCATGATATTACAGGTAATACTGTAGAAGGATTATCTACTGGTAAGTATTATGTAAGATACAAAGACAGTAAAAATTATTATACTTCACCTGAAAAAGAAGTATATGTCGCTAATGGACAAGAAATTAAAGTACATGTTCCAACTAGCCAAGTTGGTTATACTTTAAGTGTTGATCATACAGTTGTTGATTATAATGAATCAAGTACTTTAACATTTAAATTAAATAAAGGCTATTCAAAAACGAAAGATTTCGCTGTTAAGGTAAATGGAAAAACTGTTCAATTAGATAACAAGAATCAATATAAAATTGAAAATATTCAAAAAGATACAAATATTACAGTTGAAGGAGTAGCTGATATTACAGCTCCTGATACAGAAATAAATGTATCAAATAATACATGGAAAAGTATTTTAAATAAAATTACGTTTGGTTTATTCTTTAAAGAAACACAAAAAGCTGAAATTACAGCTAGGGATGAAGGTAGTGGAGTCAATAAATATTATTACTATGTTGATAAATCAGGTAGTAAAACACCTCTAACAGAAGAACAATTACAAGCAGCTTCTTGGAAAGAAGGAGAATTTGTTTCATTTGGTGAAGATAGCCATTATGTTATTTATGCCAAGGTAACAGATAAAGCAGGAAATATTAAATATGTTTCAACAGATGGTATCGTTATTGATACGATTGCACCACAAGTATCAGGTGTAGAAAGTAATAAAACATATACGAAAACACAAACCTTTACAGTAACTGATAAGAATCTAGATACTGTAAAAATAGATGATCAGCCAGTTGAATCTACTAATGGTAGTTATACGTTAGTTCCTAAACAAGGATTCTATACCATCGAAGTAACTGATAAATCAGGAAATAAAACAACATTAAAGAATATTACAGTTAACTGGGAAAAAGTAAAAAAACCAACAGTAGAAAGCAAAGTATATACAGGAAAACAATTAACTGCGAATATTTCAAATAGTGATTTATATATAGCTACAGAAAATGATGGAGGTATTGATGTAGGTGAATACGATGTTCAATTAACATTGAAAGATCCTACAAATTATAGATGGGAAGATGGTCATGTTTCTACAACATTAAAATTCAATATTACTCAAGCAACACCAGTTCTTACAAAACCAGCAATAAAGACATTAACATATAATGGAACTGAACAAGAATTAGTAAATGAAGCATCTACTAATGGAGGAACAGTAAAATATTCTATAGATAATAAGAATTGGTCAATAGCTATTCCAACAGGAAAAGATGCCAAAGAATATACAGTTTACTATAAAGTAGAAGGAAACAAAAATTTTAAAGATGTAGATGTACAGGAAATTACAAATAAAATCAATCCTAGAATAATTGATTTACAATGGAATAATAAATTAACTTACAACGGTAGAGAACAGTTACCAGAAGCTACAGTAAGTAATTTAGTAAATGGTGATAACTGCAAAATTACTGTTGAGGGAGATAAACATAAAAATGTAGGTACTTATGAAGCGATAGCTACAAACGCAGATAATTCAAATTATAAGTTACCTGAAAGTGCAACAACAAGTTATACAATTTCTAAAAAACAATTATCTGTTGAAGGACTAGAAGCTATAAATAGAAAATATAACGAAAAGAACGAGATTACATTACAAGGTGGAAAACTTGTAGGTATTTTTGAAAAAGATAAAGTATCTATTGATATGCCAAAAATTGGAACAGTAGAGAGTTCAAAAGCAGGGGAAAATAAAGCAGTAAGTTACACTAAATCCACTTTAAGTGGTGATGATAAAGATAACTATGAATTATTAGAAACTGCATGGCCAATGTTAACGGTGACAATTAGTAAAACAGATCAATCAGATACAAGAATTACAACAACAGATAATGAATTGAATAAAGAATATGATGGATATGAAATTGTAGATGTAAAATCAACATCTAACAATACAACCACTCCTGTTGTTGAATATTCGTTAAAAGGAAAGAATGAATATACTACAATAAAACCAAAAGATGCAGGAGAATATACAGTAAGAGTAATATATCCTGCAGATGATAATTATGAAAAATCATCAGTAACAAAAGACTTTACAATTAAAAAAATGAAAATAAGAGTTTCAGCAATCGATTTATCAAAAACATATGGAGAAAAAGGCTATGAGTTGATGTTTAGTTTTGATAGACTTGCAAGGGATGATAGATTAACTGGAATCATTCTTACAAGAGAAGAAGGAGAAGATGTAGGAACATACAAGATTAAAGTAAGCCAAAAAGAAGGATCAAATCTAAACTATGACATTACCTTTAAAGATGGAACCTATACAATCAAACCATTATCAATAGATAATGGAACAGTTGTACTAGGTAAAGTCTTAAAATATACAGGAGAAAAACAAACACAAGAAGTAGAACAAGTTTTAGTTAATGGAAAAGTATTAAGCAAAGATGATTATGAAGTATTAAATAATCAAGCAACTAAAGAAGGAAAACATGTTCTTACGATTAAGGCAAAAGGCAATAACCATATAGGCTTAATTGAATATAGTTATGTCATTTTACCAAAAGAAAATGATAAGATAGGAACAGGCTCATTTACTGTTAAAACAACAGGAAATGTAGAAATCAAGAGAGATGATCTAATTGATCTACTTATTGAAAATAAAGAAATAACAGCCAATGAACTAAGTGAAGTAGCAGAAGGAAAGAAAGTAGAAATTGCATTAAATGTGAAAGAATCACAAGCAAGTGAACTTATTGAAAAAAATACAAAAGGATATAAAGTAGGGAAATACTTAGATATTACATTATATAAAAATATTGATGGAACAAATGAAAGTATTCATGAACTTACAAAAGCCATGAAATTAACAATCAAGATTCCAGAAGAACTGATCAATAAAGATAAAAATGTTCAAAGAGAATACTTTGTAGCAAGAAGTCATAATGGAAAAGTAGATATCTTAGAAGCAAAATATGATGAAAAGACAAATAGTATAACATTTGAAACAGATAAGTTTAGTGATTATGCAATTCTATATAAAGATACAAAAGTAGAAGGACTCATAAATATTGATTCATCAGATAAACAAGAAACAATTGAAAAGAAAAAAGAAACGAAGAAAGTTCAAACTGGTGATAATACTAATGGTATGATGTTTATAAGTTTATTTGGTATAAGTTTGTTAGGAATTTATTACTTGATAACGAAGAAATATATTCATTAAAAATAACATATTTCAAAATTATTAAAAATCTAGGTAACTAAATTCTTTGTAAAGGGATAACTTTAAGACTTTTAGAAAATTATATTGAAAGTGGGTAGTCCTAAAGATCAATAAACAGTCTACTTAAAAGGAACAATCAATTATAGATTGTTCCTTCAGATTGTTGACAAACCTATACCTTTACATAAAGATATAGGTTTT
>NZ_QRQB01000015.1:0-55828 GCF_003475785.1 Coprobacillus sp. AF33-1AC
TGGATCTACTTCGATTTGTTCTGGATCTACTTTTGTTGTATCACCAATCATTCCAATAACAGTTTGACCAGTTCCGTTTACAACGCTAACTCTTAATCCTTTGTCTTCTACCATTTTTGATACTTTTTTAACATCTTCAGCTTTTGCTGTTGTTTTCATTACAATAATCATTTTTATTTCCCCCTTATTTTCTATTTGATATAAATAAAAAACTCTCATCCATAAAGGACGAGAGCATTGCTTCGTGATACCACCTTAGTTTACTTATATATTACTATATAAGCCTCATCAAGTACTAACATACTTTTATCATATAACGGTGATTACCGGAGATGCCTACTATCAGTTCAACACTCTACTCCAAGACGAATTCAACAATCACTTTCATTTTCTTTTTCACCAACCAAGAAATCTCTACATTTCAAATGAATGTTTACTAGTTCTTTTCACAGTATTTATATCAAATGTTGATGTTATTTTATCTATAATTGTCTTCTATGTCAATGATTTTATCTCAATTTTATAAATTTTTATTGTCATTACGATGTATTTCATGTCGTTACATTTGATTTATAGGTAATAATTATTGAATGTTATTCCTATCAATGTTAGTTTGATTTTGCTTTCATCTTAGTCGTTTTAGGAGAAATTTATGAAAATTGCATTATTTGATCAAAATGATCATGATTTAAATCATTTATCAACCTTAATTTTGAAAAACTCAGAATTATCTAGAGAATTATTTATCTTTAAATTTAATAATGAAGATGAATTTATTCAGTTCTTATTTAAAAATATATCTTATTCCTATTTCTTTATTAATAGTGAAAGTTGTCAGTCAACAACGCTCCTTATTATTAAAGAACTCTATCCTGATATTCCTATTATTCTTACCACAAGAAATCAGACATTACGTCATCTCAATGATGTTAAATTGTTATTTAAACCCTATCAGTTAGAAGATATCAATCGTTGTATTGATTATTGGCTAACATATCATAATCATAGTCGTTTTATTAAAGTCTATGACCAAGATCATTATCTTCATATTCCTGTTCAAGATATTTATTATTTAGAATCATATTATGGTCAAGTTCATGTTCATCTAAAAGATCAAGAATATATTGCCTGTCAAAAAGAACTTTATAAATATGAAAATAAACTTGAACATCTTGATTTTCTTTCAATCCACAAAAGTATTCTTATTAATTATCACAAAATAAAAAAAGCATCTTTATTTCAATATCATCTTTTAAATGATGTTATCCTTATCCCAAGCAGTCGTAAAAAAAGTAGTGCTTTTAAAAAATATCTTGATTTATTGGATACTAAAGCATATTAAAAACTCTCCTAAAGGAGAGTTATTTTTCTATGGTACCGCTGGCCGGACTTGAACCGGCACGGATTACTCCGCTTGATTTTGAGTCAAGTGCGTCTGCCAATTTCGCCACAGCGGCATATAATTTGTGTCCGATAGTTATTATAACAAGGATTATTATTCTTGACAAGGGGATAAAATATTTACTTTATATTCATTAGTTTATATAATAAATATAACTTAATGAATGAGGTAAAAAAATGAATCAATTATTTTTAGATAGAATGAAAGAATTATTAAATGACGAATATGATGATTTTATTGCATCATTAAATCAACCACCCGTTAAAGGATTTTATCTTAATCCTTTAAAAAAAGATGTACTGAATCATTTGAATCAAGAACATATTACACCACATCCTTACATACCTCGTGGCTATTATTTTGATTATGAAAAAGAGCCACTAGGAAAAAGTCCTTATTTTATGTGTGGCTTATATTATATTCAAGAACCTAGTGCCATGGCTGTCGCAAACACAATTCAAGTAAACAAAGATGACTACATTTTAGATATGTGTGGTGCTCCTGGAGGAAAAACTTGTTATCTTGCTAGTCAATTAAATCAAGATGGCTTAATGATTGCTAATGACATTAATAAATTGAGGGCACATATTCTAGCAAGTAATATTGAACGCTTTGGCTTAAAAAATACAATTGTTACAAATGTTGATCCATTACGTTTTTCATTACCTGGTTTCTTTGATAAAGTCATCCTAGATGCTCCCTGTTCAGGAGAAGGCATGTTTAGAAAAGATGATGAAGCAATTGAAACATGGTCATTACAAAAAGTACAGGAGTGTGCTTATATTCAAAGAAACTTAATTGATCAAGCTTATAAATTATTAAAAAAAGATGGTGTTTTAGTCTATTCTACATGTACATATTCTGTAGAAGAAAACGAAGCACAAGTCAATTACATGGTCAACAAATTAAACATGGAAGTGATTCCTATCCATCAAGAACCAGGTATGACAGAAAGCACACTTTGTCCGGGAACTGTCCGTATGTATCCTCATCATAATCGTGGTGAAGGGCAATTCATTGCTGTTGTTAAAAAAACAACAGATACACTGGTTGAAAAACCTAAGATTTTAAAACCCAATATTACAAGAGAACAATTAAAACTTGTTGAAACATTTTATCATGATCATCTTAATATTGATGTGCCGCCATATTTATTTCAATCTCAGCAACATATTTATGCAATTAGACCTCAATTTCCAGATTTGAATAAAATTAAAGTCATCAAAAATGGACTTTACTTAGGAGAATGTAAAAAAGGAAGATTTGAACCAAGTTTATCTCTTGCTTTAACATTAGAAAAAAAAGATGTAAAAAGATATTATGATTTTTCAAAAGATAGTCAGGAAGTTCAAGATTATATTAAAGGATTAACTTTAAAAGGTCATGGTGATAAGGGATATGGTGTTATTTTTGTTGATGGTTATCCCCTTTCTTTCTATAAAGAAAGTAATCAGCAAGTAAAAAACTTATTTCCTAAAGGACTAAGACGATGAACCGATATGATATAATAGAAGACTATGTTTACCAACTACTAGAAAAAGAATGTTTTGGCAACAAGAAAAAACAAGCTTATCGCCATCTTCTAGGTGTCAGTGAACTTTGTATCATTTTAGCAAGAAAAGAAAAGCTAGATAATGAATTAGCGGGTATCATGGGATTATTACATGATTTAACTATATACAAAGATCATAGTCATTTTGATCATGCTTCTCGTAGTGCTATTTTAGCTAAAAATATTTTAGAAGCCACTCAATTATTTAACGAAAAAGAAATCAGCATAGTTGAAAAGGCTATTAAGAATCATTCAAATAAAAAACAACATCATGATGATTATAGTGAACTTCTCAAATTATGTGATGTGATTAATTCTTATTTATATGAACCCAATTGTATTTTAAATCCTGATCAAAACAAATATCTTCAACTTGCAAAAGAAAAAGACTATATTTAAAAAGATGATGTTGTCATCGTTTCAACGATGGCAACAATCATCTTTTTTTATAAAATCAATAATATAGTGAGCAATTTTTCGACTATCTACAATATAACTACCATGATCTTCTCCCGGTATGATTTCTAATTGACTACGAGGAATATGTCTTGCAATCTTTCTTGTATGTTCCTCTAAAATCAAATCATGCTCTCCTGCTAAAATAAGCGTAGATGCCTGAATTTGTTTTAAATCACGACTATCAATATGAGGCTCCTCTAACATCATTTTAATAAGTGGACTTTTGGTTTTTTTGTATTCTGTTTTCATTTCTTGATAACATTCTTGAGCCACACCCCGAGGATGAAGATTAGCACCCGAAACAATGAGTTTGCTTATTAACTGAGGATATTGACTAGCAAGTAATAATCCTACAACACCACCATCACTATATCCATAATAAATGACATCTTTTAAATCTAATTGAATAATCATTTCTCTAATATCCAAAGCCATATCTTGATAATGATATGAATTGATTTTACTACTTGATCCATGTCCTCGACTATCTACTAAATAAACTTGGAAATACTTCTTTAACTCCTGGTTAGCTATATCAAAAATATGATGGTCTTCTCCATTACCATGAATCATAATCAGTGGTCTACCCTGACCAGTTACCTCATAATATAATTCAACATCATTGACTCTAATTTTCATGTTTATTTCCTTTTTTATATAACAAATATGAATAAACTGTTGGTACTATAATCAAAATCACAACAACACCGATAAAAACTTCAAAAATCTTATTAATCGTAAAAGAAGCAATAATAGTAAATCCACCGATAACCATAATATAGCCTGTCAAACGATTTGTTTTTAACCAATTCGTTTTATCATTTAAAGTCCATGGTAAACGTATACCCAAAGTATAATTTTGTTTGACTTTAGGTAAATAATTTCCAATTAAAATAAAAATGATTCCTACTAATACTGGTACAATCGTTTCTATAGCAATATCGTAACCAAAACAAACTAAATAAGTCATAATTTGCAAAATACATGCAATACTAGGGATAATCCATAAAAGTAATTGTTTCATCTTTTCTGGATAGTTTGGTTTTTTAGGATCATGACAAGCAAAGAACAAACAGATCCATTGTAATAAAACCATTAATAATGGTAATCCAAAAACAACAAACATCTTACTAGCGTAACCATCAATTTTTCCTGATAAATTCCAATGAATAGGCATATGAGCTGGTAAAGATTCATAGACAAAGGCTCCAAAAATCATAGGTAAAATACAAACCAAAGTTGTCATAAATAAATCTTTTTTATTAATTTTCATTTTCTTTTCCTCCAAATTGGCTAAACCATAACATCACTTCTTCAAATACTGATGTATTAATTTCATAATAAATATAATTTTTATACTTTGTTTCATAAATCAAATCAGCTTGTTTAAGTTTTGATAAATGATAAGAAATTGTAGCTTGAGTCATATCAAAATGTCCTGCAATTTCCCCTGCCGAGAGTTGTCCATCTTTTAGTAATATTAAAATATCTCGTCGTACAGGATCAGACAAAGCTTTAAATGTTTTCACAAATTCCATTTAATCACCTTTATATTTAGATAAATTTCTAAATAGATTATAACATAAAAAAAGGATATGTCTATCCTTTTTGGTTTTCACGTATACATTCTTGAATTCGATCATGGACACATTGAGCAATCTCATTTGTTTTCATATCTTTATATTCATCATAATAAAGTGGTTTAAGATAATGAATTTGAGCCGTTGTTTTCTTTATTGTATTATTATCAAATACTTTATAACAATCTATCATAGCTACAGGAACAATTGGTGCTTTTGACTTTGTTGCAATTTTAAAAGTACCACCTTTAAAATCTAAAATCTCATTTTGTTTTTTTGATCTTGTTCCTTCTGGGAAAACAAAGAAATTTTGTCCTCTTGATATTTCATCAGCTACATATTTAATCACTTTAGCTGATTCTCTAATATTACTTCTATCCATAGGAACATATTGTAGCATATTGATTACATCTTTAACTAAAATTGTAGATGCTAATTCTTTTTTTACAATAGCTCGAATAGGTTTTTCATGAGTTTGAAAAATAGCTAAGGGATCAAATAAACCTTGATGGTTAGGCGTTAACAAATAACCATCTTCTTTAGGCAAGTTTTCTAAGCCATAACATTCTAGTGTCACACGGCATCTTCTGGTAATTGTAAAAACAATTTTATGAATAAAAGCATAAGCATCGCTTAACGAATATTTATCATGATTGGATAGTTTTTTAACTTTAACAAACCACCAATAAGGAAGTTGAAATAGACTTCTGATTACAGCTAAAGCAATTCTTTTCATTATTGATTCTCCTTATTATATATTTGTAAAACAAATGTTTCCATTTGTTTTTCTTCTACTAATTTAAATTCATGGTCTTCAAAAGATGGAAAATAAGTTTCTCCTTCATGAACACCTGGAATACGTGAAATGATGAGTTGATCACAATAAGGTAAAGCTTGTTTATAAATACTTGCACCCCCACAAATATATAAGTCCTCATTATTTTCTTGATATTCCTTAATCAAGGAAATCAAATCATTTCTTACTTCCACACGATTATCATCTAATCCTTTTCGTGTGACAACGATTGTTTTTCGATTTGGCAAAGGTCTACCTATTGCTTTATAAGTAGAAGCACCCATTACAATTGTTTGCTCAGTAGTAACTGCTTTAAAATGTTTTAAATCTTCTGAATTATGCCATGGCATTCCATTTTTAGAATCCTTTTTCCCAATTAATAAATTTTGATCCGTCGCTACAATAATACTAATCATTAGACACTTACCTTCCCTACTAATTTCCCATAAGATTGATAGTTTTCTATCTTAATATCATCAATCGTAAAATCAAAGATTGATTTTACTTCTGAATTTAATATTAATTGACATTTTGGTAAAGGTTCTCTTGATAGTTGTTCTTTTACAACATCAAAATGATTTTTATAAATATGAGCATCACCAATAGTATGTACAAATTCTTTAGCTTGATAACCGCATACTTGAGCTAACATAGCAGTAAATAAAGCATATGATGCAATATTAAAAGGAACACCTAAAAAAGTATCTGCGCTTCTTTGATAAAGTTGACAAGATAGATATTTTTTATCATTAGAAACATAGAATTGTAAAAAAGCATGACATGGTGGTAAAGCCATCTCATCGACTTCTGCGGGATTCCATGCACAAATAATATGTCTTCTAGAAAATGGATTATTTTTTAAAGAATCCACAAGTTTAGCAACTTGATCTACACCTTCGTTATTAAAATTACGCCATTGTCTACCATAAACAGGACCTAATTCGCCATATTTTACAACAAAAGGATCATCCTCTGGTAATTCTTTAATTTTAGTTACAAATTGTTCTAAAGTTTCCCCATGAAAATCATCAGATTTTTTAAAAGCTTCATAAGGCCATTCATTCCAAATTTTTACATTACGATCAACTAAATATTTTATATTTGTATCTCCTTTAATGAACCAAAGCAACTCTTCAGCAATCGGTCTTAAAAACATTTTTTTAGTTGTCATTAATGGAAAACCATCTAATAAATTATATCGCGTTTGGTATCCAAAAACACTACGTGTTCCAGTACCTGTACGATCATCACGATCTTGACCATGATCAAGAATATATTGACACATATCTAAATATTGTTTCATTCATTTCACCTCTTGTTCCATTATATAGAAAAACCATCTTATTGTCATCAAAATAAAAAATGACCTTAGTCATTTTTTACCATATTAGTCATAACGATGACGATATTCTTCCATCATTCCTTTAAATATTTCTCCATTAGTAGGAGGTGTAAAGGTCACTGCATTAGCACCTGCCTCAATAACTTCTCTTACAGTTTCCTCACTAGGTCCACCTGTCGCAATAATTGGAAAATCAGGATCTATCTCTCTTAATTTTTTAACAATTTTAACTGTTTCTTTTCCCCCAGAAACATTAATAATATTAGCATTTGTATGCAACATTCTTTCTTCCAAATCTTCATTTAAAGAAACAATTGTTAAAACAACAGGAATATCAATATCTTGAGCTAAATTTTGTACAAACTCTGTAGCAGTAGGCGCATTTAAAACGACGGCTGTCGCTCCATGTAATTCTGCATCTAAAGCAATAGATTCCACTCTTTTACCGGCTGTTGTTCCACCGCCAACACCAACAAAGACTGGTCTTTGAGCCACTGATATAATAGCTTGGGTAATTTGAATCGTTGGTGTAAAAGGATAGACTGCAATGACAGCATCAGCATTACAATTAGCAATAACAGCTACATCAGTTGAAAAAACCAATGATTTAATTCTTTTTCCATTAATTAACACGCCCGTTGCTTCGCGATATATTTCTGGCACTAATATTGTATGACTTCTCAGTTGTGTATTAATTCTAGGTATCGATTTATTCATTTTGATCCCCCTCATGAACTTGTTTATAATGATATGTTGCACCAATTAAATTAGCATCATTGCCAAACTTACATACTTTAATATTCGGTCTTACATGAGCATGTGTTAACTGTGAAAAAATAATGTCTAATTGTTCATTTACACAATCTAATAAATCTGCTCTTGTAGAGATAGCACCACCAATAATAATCATACTTGGATCATAAGCATATTGTAAATTATAAATTCCCATAGCAAGCGTACGATAAAATTCATCTACATATTTTTTATATACTTCATTTTCACTAGCGTGATCAAAAATTTCTTTTCCATCCAATTCATGATAATCAATTCCTAATTCCTTAGCAATTCTTTTGGTTACAGCAACCGTAGAGCCATCATCTGACCATGTATAGTATTTCTTTTCATCTTGATCATATCTTGTAATCATATAACCAAATTCCCCACCATGTAATGCATGACCATGATGAACATGTCGATCTTTTATAACAGAACCCCCAATTCCTGTCCCACTAACAATAAAACAGCAGTCATTTTCATCACGGGCAACACCTTGCCAAACTTCTGCCAAGGCTGCACAATTAGCATCATTTTCTAATTCTACAGCTTTATTTAATCGTTTTTGCAAATCTTCTTTAATATTAGGACCATGAATATAATCTATAGCACTAGAACCATAAATAACTCCTTCATCACTTGCTACCGCACCTGGCATTGATAAAGCAATCCCCTCAACATTTTCATTCTCTTTTGCTACTTTTTCAATTTCTTGATACATTTTTTCTAAAGTATCAGGTGTTTTAAATTTACTCGCTAAGCGAACTTGTCCATCTTGATTGACTAAAGCATATTTTACAGATGTTCCACCTACATCAAAGGCTAAATATTCTTTCATATCTTGTCCTCCCATTTCTTTTATTATAGTATAAATATTTGAACAAATCATTAACAAAATAAAGACCTCTATCAAGAGGTCTTTGTCATTATCTTTTATCTTTAATTTGTTGTTTTAACATATCAATGAATTCATCTACAGGAACTGTTGTTGCCTTTTGTTCCCCGTGTTTACGATATGTTACAGTTTTTTCATCACGTTCATTATTACCTAAAACCAAGATATAGTTTGCTTTTTGCATTTGTGCTTCACGAATACGATATCCTAGTTTTTCATCACGTTGATCAATTTCAACTTCAAATCCTTCATCTAAAAGTCTTTCATAAATTTCATTAGCGTAATCTAAATGATATTCATTTTTAACTGGTAATACTTTGACTTGTACAGGAGCTAACCATAAAGGTAAATTTCCCTTTGTTTCTTCAAGAATATAAGCCATAAAACGGTCTAATGAACCTAAAATAGCACGGTGTAATACAACAGGTGTTTTTTTAGAACCATCTGCATCAACATAAGTTAAATCAAATTTAGCTGGTAAACAGAAATCTAATTGACATGTAGATAGTGTAATTTCATTACCAATTGCTGGTTTAACATTAACATCTAATTTAGGACCATAGAAAGCAGCTTCACCAATTTCTTCAGTATATTCAATACCTAATTCATTCATAACTTCACGTAATTCATTTTCAGCCTTATTCCACATTTCATCATCATCATGATATTTCTTTTTATCATTTGGGTCTCTAAGTGATAATACACAGCGATAATCAGTAATATTAAAATCTTTATAAACATCTAAAATTAAATCAATAACACCCTTAAATTCAGACTTAATTTGGTCTGGAGTCACAAAGATATGAGCATCATTTTGACAGAAATGTCTTCCTCTTTCAATCCCTTTAACAGCTCCACTTGCTTCATATCTAAAATCATGAGCTATTTCACCAATACGAATTGGTAAATTTTTATATGAATGTAATTTGTTAGCATAAATCATCATATGATGTGGACAGTTCATAGGTCTTAAAACAAATGATTCTCCATCCATTTCCATTTGAGGAAACATATTTTCTTTATAATGATCCCAATGTCCTGAAGTTTTATATAAATTAACTGTTCCTACTGCAGGAGTTAAAACATGTAAATAGCCA
The DNA here is from genome assembly GCF_003475785.1 of Coprobacillus sp. AF33-1AC. Taxonomy (NCBI): domain Bacteria; kingdom Bacillati; phylum Bacillota; class Erysipelotrichia; order Erysipelotrichales; family Coprobacillaceae; genus Coprobacillus; species Coprobacillus sp. AF33-1AC. Next base: position 9,898 of record NZ_QRQB01000015.1, read on the forward strand.
AGTTTCTTTTCTTTACGTTTAATATAGCTTTCTAATTTTTGCCAGATAGCATATCCTTTTGGTAAGTACATTGGTAAACCTCTACCAATTAAATCATCGACCATGAATAATTCCATGTCTTTACCAATTTTACGATGATCTCTTTCTTTGGCTTCTTCTAATAATTTTAAATGTTCTTCTAACTGTTCTGCTGTTGGAAAACATACACCATAAATACGTTGTAGTACTTTGTTATCTTTATCACCTTTCCAATAAGCACCAGAATGTTTTATTAATTTAAAATTCTTACACATTTTTACTGTTTCTACGTGTGGTCCACGGCATAAATCTGTAAAATCTCCTTGACTATAACATGTAATATTGCCATCTTCTAAATGAGAAATTAAATCTAATTTATACTCATCATCTTTAAACATTTCTAAAGCTTCTGCTTTAGAAATTTCACGTCTTACAATTCTTTTTCCATCTTTGCAGATTTTTTTCATTTCTTTTTCAATTTTAGCAATATCTTCATCACTTACAACTTGATCACCTAAATCTACATCATAGTAGAATCCTTCAGAAACAACAGGTCCTACCCAAAACTTAGCTTGAGGATATAAGTGTTTAATAGCTTGTGCCATCACATGAGCACATGAGTGATTTAATGTACTTAATTGTTCATTTTCTTTAAAATCGATCATTTTTATTCCTCCATCTTATACAATGATTAAAAAAACTCTCATCCAAAGGACGAGAGTTTCGTGGTACCACCTTAATTTGCTTAAAAAGCCTCAAAACTTTAACGCAGTTAACGACATCTTTTTCAAGTGCAGCCTATTAGGGAGTACTTTATAATTTTCTCTAAGGTTTTCACCAGCCACCTTTTCTCTAAATCAAAATATTATAAAACATATCCTAAATCATTGCTTTTTTAATTTACATCATTATTTTAAATGATTATTTTTTATTGTCAACAGTATCTTGAAATTGTTGAAATAAATTTTTTTGTTTTAAACACTCTTTTTTAAATGCATTATAAACATACTTCGTTTTTATTGGTTCATATACCGTTAAAGTATCACACTTTAAACAATATAATCCATAAATTCCACCTACATCTAATTTTTTTACCCAATCACCCTGGGCATGACATATTCCACATTGAATTGTATTTTGTGGATCAATAACTTGTACTCTCACTTTCATCACCTTTAACTACTATATACCACCGGTGATAAAAATAATGTCAAAATAACACTATCATTTTATTTATTGACAAGTGCTTTTAAGTCTTTTACTTCTTGAGGTTTTAAACGTCGATATTGTCCAGGCTTTAATCCTTTTAAATTAACACATCCAACAGATACACGATGTAATCTTTTAACTGGATGTCCTACACTTTCAAACATTTTTTTAACTTGTCTGTTTTTTCCTTCATATAATTTAATTAATAGAACTGTTGATTTATGTTCCATATCTTTAAAAGTAACTTTAATTTTACAAGGAATTGTTTTAGCTCCGTCAATATAAATTCCTTTTTCTAATCGATGTAAATCTTCACCTTTAATTAATCCTTTAATTGTCACTTCATAAATCTTTTCTAAATGTGATCGAGGATGCATAATCATATTAGCAAATTCACCATCATTAGACATAATTAATGCTCCTGTTGTATCAAAATCCAAACGTCCTACAGGATAAATTCTTTCTTCAACGTCTTCAAAAAAGTCTACAACCTTTTTACGATCAAATTCATCATCTAAAGTACAAACACATCCTTTAGGTTTATAAAATAAATAATATACTTTATTTTCACCAACAATCATTTCACCATCAACAGTCACAATATCACCTTGTTTTACTTTTGTTCCCATTTCTTGTACAACTTGACCATTGACACAAACACGTCCCTGTCTGATTAATTCTTCTGCTTTTCTTCTAGAGGTATATCCACTAGCAGCAATATATTTTTGTAATCTTTCCATATATTCTCCTATATCTATATTCAATCATTTTATTATTTTCTTTATCATATCATTTATAATATAAATAAAGATAAAAAACAACTCATTACGCAAAGTTTTTCATTTACTTTTACTATTTTATCTCTTTTATAAACAAAAAAATATTGGTATACTTTTATTCTGAGGTGATAATATGAACGAACATGAATTATTTAAATGTATTGGTGAAATTGGCAGATTATTACTTAGACATAGCGCTGAAATATATCGTGTAGAAGAAAGTCTTAAAAGAATGTGCAAAAGCTATGGCTTTAAGGATATTGGGGTTTTTGCATTACCTTCTTATTTTACTTTAGGCGCTACTCTTCATGATGGTTCTTCACCATCTATTATTATAAGAACCATTCAAAACAGGACCAATCTAGATTGTGTTTACGAATTAAATAATCTCGTTCGCTATATATGTCAATATCAACCTGATGAAAATTATATAAAAAAAGAAATAGAGCGTATTAAAAATTTACCTGAAAAAATGAAGCTTGTTTTTTTAGGATATGGTATTGGAGCAGGTTTTTTTGCTGTATTCTTTGGTGGGGGCTTGTCAGAGTTTGTAGCTGCAACAATTATTGGTTTTATTACCTATTTTGTAGTTTGGCTCCATGAAATTCTAGAAATCAATGCTCTTGTTAGAACCATGGTAACAAGTATGATTTTATCCGCCTGTGCTATCATAAGCTATCATTTTCATCTTATTCATTTATTACAATCTACAATTATTGGCTGTTTAATGGTTTTAGTTCCCGGAATGGCTATTACTAATAGTTTAAGGGACATTATGTCTGGAGATTATATTTCTGGTCAAGCGAGAATGTTAGAAGCTTTTTTAACAGCTACTGCTATTGCATTAGGTGTAGGGAGTATGCTTGTCTTATTGAAAGGATTAATATAATGGAACAAATTATTCAATGTCTCAGTGCTTTTTTTGCATGTATTGGTTTTGCCTTTGTCTTTCGTATCCATCATCATCCTCGTTTTGCTATTATTGGTTCTTTAGGAGGAAGTCTGGGATGGATTATCTATCTACTTACAATTCAATCATATGGAGATGTATTGGCTAATTTAATTGCAATGAGTTGTGTTGCTTTATATAGTGAAATCATGGCGCGTTTACTTAAAGCTCCAGCAACGATTTTTATTATTATTGGTTGTTTCCCTCTCGTTCCTGGAAAGGGAATCTATCAAACCATGCTTTATCTTATTCAAGGTAATAATGACTTATTTGTAAGTAGTTTACTCAATACAATTGCGATTGCATTTGCTTTAGCTTTAGCTATTTTACTGGTTTCTACGTTATTTAAAGTCATTAAAGTCATTAAAACATCTGCAAAGAAGGTATCATCATGAAAGTATTAGGTTTAATTGTAGAATACAATCCTTTTCATACCGGTCATCTTTATCATATTCAAAAGGCAAAAGAATTAATCCAACCTGATTATACAATTGCGATTATGTCTGGTCATTTTGTTCAACGTGGAGAAGTAGCCATTGTTGATAAATTTAAAAGAAGTGAGATTGCTATTAAATATGGTATTGATTTAGTTGTTGAATTACCATTTTATTATGTCAATCAAAGTGCTGATTATTTTTGCAAAGGTGCAATTGATCTACTTTATCATTTAGGATGTACAGATTTAGTATTTGGCAGTGAATCAGGAAATACTGATGAATTCAAAGAAATTGCCTATGCTATTGATCATCATCAAGAACAATATGATAACAGTGTTAAACAATATATGAAACAAGGTTTCCGTTACCCTGATGCTTGTAATCAAGCCCTATCAAAATTATTAAATAAAACAGTCACTACCCCTAATGATTTATTAGGACTAGGATATGTAAAAGAAGTAATCTTTAATCATTATCCTATTCACTTGCATTGTTTAAAAAGAACAAATGATTATCATGACCAAACCATCAAACAAATCAGTAGTGCGACAGCATTACGTTTAGCACTTAAACAAAATAAAGATGTAAAACATTTTCTACTTAATGAACATTATTCATCTTTCTACTTTCAAGAACAATTCTTTCCTTTATTAAAATATAAAATCATGATTTCTTCACTACAAGAACTAAAAAACATTCATTTAGTAGATGAAGGTATTGAATATTTATTAAAGAAAGTCATTGTTAAAGTGAATCATTATGATGAACTTGTTTTTAGTTTAACAAGTAAACGCTATACATCTTTAAGAATTCAAAGAATGTTGCTGCATATTTTAATGAATAATACAAAAACAGAAATGAATAATATACCACCTATTGATTATTTACATATTTTAAAAATGAATCAAAAAGGACAACATTATTTAAATCAAATAAAAAAGACCTGTACTTATCAAATTGTAACTAATGCATCTAAACTTGATCATCCAGCTTTTGATTTAGAACTTAAAACTGCTTCATTACTTACTTGTATCTATCATGAAAACAAAATAAAACAGGAATATCGAAATATTCCTGTTTACCAAGATGACATTTAGTCATCTTTTTTTATCCTCTTAAATGAGCATCAAATTCTTTTTCTACAGCAGCTAAAATTCTTTCCATTGCTTCATTAACTGTTTTTTCATCAAGTGTCTTCTTTGGATCTTGGAAAACTAAATTAATTGCAACAGATTTTTTACCTTTAGCAATATGTTCACCTTCATAAATATCAAAGATTTTTGTTTCTTTGACTAATTGTTTACTAGCTTGAACAATTTTACGACAAACATCTTGAGCAGGTACGTCTTTAGCCATAACTAACGCAATATCTCTTGATACTGAAGGATATTGTGGAATAGCAGTAAATTTAACTTTACCTGTTTTTAATCCTAAAATCGCTGATAAATTTAATTCAGCAACATAGACATTTTTCACTCCATATTTCTTTTCCATTAATGGATGAATATTACCAATAATACCGACAATTTCTTTATTAATAACAATATAAGCACTACGTCCAGGATGGTAACATGGATGATCACTTTCTACTCTTTCTAAACGATATCTTGATTCTTCGATACCAATATTTTTAAAGATTGTTTCTACAAATCCTTTTAATAAATAATAATCTGCTTGATATGAAATTTGACGATAAGCCAAGCCTTGATATTCACCAGTACATGCAATAGCAAGATTTTGTAATTCACAATCTTTTGAGTAAGTTGTAGATAATTCAAAAATATTAACATCTTTAATATTTCTTGATTGATTATAATTAATAACTTGTAATAATGAACCAATAATTGATTTTCTTGTTACACTTCTTTCTTCACCTAGAGGCATGGCTAATTTTACTGTTTCTCCTGTATGGAATAAATTAAAATCATCAACCATTGATGGTGAAGTTAAAGAGTAAGTTAATGTTTCATGTAAACCTAAATCTTTAAGTACATTCTTTATTGTATGTTTCTTTGCTTGAGTATCTGTTCTTTTACCAGTTGTCATCGACATCTCTGGAAGAGATGATGGAATGTTGTCATATCCATAAATACGTGCCACTTCTTCAATTAAATCTGCAGCCATTGTTATATCATTACGATATGTAGGAACTTTTACAGTAAATGTATCATCATTAAATTCATATGAGAATTTTAATGCATCAAAGATTTCTTTAATTTGTTCACTTTGTATATTTGTCCCTAATAAATGATTAACTTGATATGTTGAAACTTCAACGTATTTATCTTCAATATTTAATGGTGTTGTCACACTTTGATAGATTTCTTGAGCATCAGCTAGTTCTTCTAATAAATTTGCACATCTTTCAAGAATTTGTAATGAATTCGCTGTATTTAAGGCTCCTTTAATATAATGTTGAGAAGCATCAGTTAATAAATTTAAACGTCTTGCTGTTTCACGTAAAGATGGTCCATCAAATGTTGCCACTTCAATAACAATATTTTTAGTATTTTCATCAATTTTTGTTCTTTCTGCTCCCATCACACCAGCAATACAACCAATGCCTTGATCAGTAGAAACAATAATATCTTGAGGTTCTACTTTATATTCTAAACCATCTAACATCACTTCTTTTTGATCAAATCCTGTTTTAATTACAAATTCTTTTTTACCTAATTTATCATAATCATACATATGAATAGGTTGTCCTGTTTCCAACATAACAAAGTTAGAAATATCAACAATATTATTGATTGGTTTAATACCACTTGCAATTAAAGCATTTTTTAACCATTTAGGAGATTCTTTAGTTGTTACTCCTTTAACTAATTTAGCACCAAAGAATGGACATAAATCTGTTTCCACTTTAACCTCAATGCCACTACCTTCAATTCCTTTAGTTGTAATTTCAGGTAATGTTACATCACGATGTAACACAGCCCCAACTTCATAAGCAAATGAAGTCATAGCCATACAATCAGCACGATTAGGAGTTAAACCAATTTCTAAAATTGTATCTTTTAAACCAATATAAGAAAGTGGATCTTCACCTACAGGCGCATTTTCATCTAATACATGAATACCATCTTTATCTTCTGGAGATAACAAACGAGCATCTAATCCAAGTTCAGCAATTGAACAAATCATCCCATTTGATTCAACACCACGAATTTTACTCTTTTTAATAACAAATCCTTCTCCTAAATCACAACCAGGGTTAGCAACAATGACTTTTTGTCCGGCTGCAACATTAGGTGCTCCACAAACGATTTGACTCATTTCGCCAGGTCTTACTTCAACTTGACAAACATTTAAATGGTCGCTGTCTGGATGAGGGACACATTCTTTAACAAAACCGATTGTCATATTATTACCTCGAGCTAATGCATGCATTCCCTCTACTTCTAATCCAATTGAAGTCACTTTATCTGCAAGATCTTTTGGATCTTGATCATCAACTTTTACATATCTATTTAATACATTTAAACTAATATCCATCTTCTTACTCCTTTCTACCAAATTGACTTAAGAATCGAATATCATCATTATAGAAATCACGAATATTATCAATACCGTATTTTAACATAGCAACACGTTCAATACCGATACCAAAAGCAAATCCTTGATAGACTTTACTATCAAAGCCACACATATCTAAAACTTTAGGGTTAACCATTCCTGCACCTAAAATTTCAATCCATCCAGTATGTTTACACATTGGACATCCTTTTCCTCCACAATGATGACATGAAATATCTACTTCTACTGATGGTTCAGTAAATGGGAAATAAGATGGACGTAATCTAATTTCACGTTTTTCTCCAAAGAACTTTCTAGCAAATACTTCTAATGTTCCTTTTAAATCTGCCATTGTAATATTTTTATCAACAACAAGTCCTTCACACTGCATAAATTGATGTGAATGTGTTGCATCATCATCATCACGACGGTAAGTTTTACCTGGACAAATAACTTTAATTGGACCTTTTCCTTCTGCTTTTAATAAAGTATGTGCTTGTACTGGAGAAGTATGAGTACGCATTAAAGTATTTTCATCAATGTAGAAAGTATCTTGCATATCTCTTGCTGGATGTCCTTTAGGTAAATTCATTAATTCAAAGTTAAAATAATCTGTTTCTACTTCAGGACCTTCAGCAATTTGATATCCCATTCCAATAAATAAATCTTCTAATTCACTTACAATAACTGATAAAGGATGTAATGATCCTTGATCTAGTTTATAACTAGGTAAAGTAATATCAATACTTTCACTATTAATTTTATTTATAATTGCTTGTTTTTCTAAAGCTGCTTTTTTTTCTTCTACAGCTTTAGATAATTCTTGTTTTACTAAGTTACTTGTTTGTCCAAATTTCTTTCTTTCTTCACTAGCCATATCTTTCATTGCTTTCATAGCTTCTTGAATTGGACCCTTTTTACCTAAATATAAAACACGAACATCATTTAAGTCTTTTAAAATTGTACATGAAGAAATCTTTTCTAGTGCTTCATCTTTAATTTTTAATAATTCCTTTTCCACTTTATTCCCTCCTAAAATATAAAAAATCGTTCCATTTAGGAACGATTTAATCGCGGTACCATCCTAATTCATAACATTATGTTATGCTCTTAATTCACTGTAACGTAGTCTCTCCGGCGATGATTGGTCGCACTCCAAGGTGAATTCAATAGTTCATTATCAAAAGACTTCCACCAAACATCTTTCTCTCTAACATAACTACACTATTTACTAGTCCTTATCAACGTGTTATATACTTTGATATTATAACGTGTTTCATTCACTTTGACAATCATTTATTTAAAATGATACATCATAATGCTTCCTGCTATCGCTACATTTAAGGATTCAATCGTATCAATTGGAATATAACCAATTACATCACAAATATCAATAATTTCTTGTGACATCCCATTACCTTCATTTCCTAATACAAAAGCCATTTTTTCTTTTTTTTCTAATAAATGAATATCTTTTCCATTTTCTAAAGCACTTCCCACTACAGTAACACCTTTTTCTTGTAATAAAGGAATTATTTCTTTTAAATCGCGATAAATACATGATAAATGGAAATGAGCCCCTTGCATAGAACGTAACACTTTATCATTATAAATATCCACACTTTGATGAGATAAAATAACTTGGTCAATACCAAAGGCTAAAGCTGTACGAATTAATGTTCCTACATTACCTGGATCTTGTAAGCTATCTAAAATCAAATAACGACTACCTTCAATCATTTCTTCATTTTCTATTTTTTTACATCTTGCCATAATTGATTGTGGTGTTTTTGTAAATGCTAATTTTTCCATAACTTCCTTAGAAACTTCAATTGAGTCCATATCTGTTTCCACTGGTTTGGTAGAAATAATTAGATCAGCTACACCTTTTTTTATCGCTTCATCCACCAAATGCTTCGACTCTACCAAATAATAATCTTGACGATATTTCTTTTGTTTTAATTTCATTAAATCTTTAATGATTTTATTATTTACTGATGTAATCATATTCCTACCTCCGCTAACCTTTTTTCTCTTTGTTTATAATCAGGCATTCTTTTTTCTATTTCTAAGTAAAATTCTTTTGAATGATTAGGTTCAATAAAATGACATAATTCATGAACGATAACATAATCAATTAACTTCTTATCAACATGGACAAGTACACTATTAAAACAAATCTTATTTTTTTTGTAAAAACAAGCTCCCCATCTAGATTTCATCTTTCTAAGAGTTATATCTACTTTATTTAATGGAAAATCATTTAACAAATATGCTTGTATCTTTCTAACTAAGTAATCCATTAATTGCTCCTTTAAAAATAATGTAACAGTTTTTTCAATATCACGATGATATACATATAAATCCAATCCATGAATAGCACATTTTTTTATTCCTACGTCTTTTAAAAGAATACGATATTTTTGATTAAAAAGATAGACATATCCTTGATCAACATAATCTGCTTTACAAAAATATTGATCCATTCTTTTTAATAATTTATCTTGATTTTGAATAATAAGTGCTTCTATTTGGTCAATATTCATCATTTGAGGAGCATGAACTACAATTTGACCTTGTTCAACTTTTAAATAACAATTTTTTATTTTTTTATATTGAATAAAATAACTCGTTATTCTATTCCCTATTTTTATTTTTCTTTCTTCCATTCTTTGTATACTCACTCCTTTTTGGTCCATAATATGACAGGAGTGATATTATGGATATGAGAAAAGCTTTACTAACTAAATTACATGATTGTCCTAGTAATGAATTAAAGGATATCATTGAAGAAGGTATTGCCTCTAAAGAAGAAACCATTTTACCAGGTTTAGGTGTTCTTTTTGAAGAGTATTATAAATCTTTAGATCAAAAAGAACCTTTCTTAATGCAATTATCTCAATTATTAAAATAGACTCTTAGGGTCTATTTTTTATCATTTCTTTAAAAGATCTTAAAATCATAAAAACAAACATACTAATTAAATCAACTTTAAACAATCTAACCAACGGACTCATCACGACAATTAAAATTAATCCTATCATGATAATAATAGATAAATAAAATGAGTAATGATGATCTTTAATCTTAAAACTTATACAGATCTTATTTCTATAAGCATCACTGATAATTTTATAGATTTCAAAGATTAGATAATTAAAAACCCATATAAGCATAAAATAGAGCCAAGTAAAAATACTATTAGAAAAAATCTTCTCTATTCCATTTATAAAAGATATTTGATAATAAAGACATAAATCATAGGACATAGACAATAATGTAATAATAAATGTCATAATACCATTTCTAGCTAAATATAAAACAATAAAATCTTTTTTTAACTTTGAAATATGTTCATTCATTTTATTCACCTGCCTCCAAAGATAAATCAATTTTAAAGACAAACGTCTTTCCATTATCTTTAGAAAAAATAACAACTACACTTAAATCTTTTTGATCTAAACGACCTAATTCCTTATCCTGATGATAATACTGATATTTTTTATTATTAATAATGTCTTTTGATAATCCACTTATCTTTTTAAAAACAATATAGTTGTTATCATTATCCTTGGATTTCTTTTCATTTTTTAAATAACGATATTCTAAAGATACACAAGGGTATTGTTTAATAATATCTTTATTGGTTGTTGTAAGATAACCTAGTTTCATATCATAAGGTGCTACACATGATTGTACAAGTCGATATTCTTTGTTCGATCCTAATAATTTTTTTGTAGGAATTAAATTCAATGCGTGTTGATAAACCATTTCTTGATCACATTTTATTTGAATATATGCCTTTGAAAGATCTGTTATATCAAATTGTAAAGATTGTTGTTGAAAACGTATTTTTGATTGTCCATTAGAATAAGTAAACTGATTGATGATTTGATGACTCGCTTTATTTTTTATATCATTTAAAGAAATAATAACTTGATAATTTTGTTGCTCTTTTAACATTAAATTTTCTAAAGAAAGTGAATAGTCACTCATTTTTAATATTTTATTATCATTAAATACCTCTAAACCATTTAATTTAATTTGATCATTATTTAATGATAAGACATAATCGAATGATTGAATATCACCATAAGTATGAAATGAAAAAACATCATACATAAAATAAAGTGAACATACTACCAAACAAGTACAGATTAAAGAAACAATTAAATTCATACGAGATTTTTTATTCATTTATATCACCATTTAAAATTATACACAAACCCTTTGTAATAGCAAACTCATTTTATCGACAAAAAAACTGGAAGCATCGCTTCCAGTTTGAAAATCATCATTATTTTACAGTTACTAATTCTAAGTAAGAAGTAGTTCCAGCAACACCTGGAGTACCACCAGTTACTAAGATTTGTTCACCAGGTTGAACAAAGTTTTCTTTAGCGATAACTTGTGCATATTCAACCATAGCTGCTCTTGTATCCATTTGTTTACATAAAACAGTTTTAACACCCCAGTTTAAAGCTAATGCTTTTGTAGTGTTTTCATTTGGAGTAGCAGCGATAATCATTGATTGAGGACGATATCTAGACATTTTTCTAGCTGTGAATCCTGAGTCAGTGAATGCTACGATAGCAGCAACATCAAATTTATAAGCAATTTCAGCTACTGACATACAGATTGCTTCGCTTTGATCTTGAGGAGCAGTTCTAATAGCTCTTCTTTGTAAAGAAGCATAATCTAAAGTTCCTTCAGTTTTTAAAGCAATTTTAGTCATAGTCATAACTGCTTCTTCAGGATATTTACCTTGAGCAGATTCACCAGATAACATGATTGCATCAGTTCCATCATAGATTGCATTAGCAACGTCAGAAACTTCAGCACGTGTTGGTCTTGGGTTTTCTTGCATACTATCTAACATTTGAGTTGCAGTAATAACAACTTTTCCAGCAGCACGACATTTTTTGATTAATTCTTTTTGGATTAATGGTACATCTTCAGCAGGAACTTCTACACCTAAGTCACCACGAGCTACCATGATACCATCAGCAACTTTTAAGATTTCATCCATGTTTTCTACACCTTCGCTATTTTCAATTTTAGCGATGATTTGAATTTCTGGACGACCATTTTGGATTAATAATTTTTTAACATCTAAAACATCTTGAGCACGTCTACAGAATGAAGCAGCGATGAAGTTAACACCTTGTTCACATCCAAATGTGATATCTCCGATATCTTTTTCTGATAAATAATCAAATCCTAATTTAATACCTGGAACGTTAATTCCACGTTTATTTTTAACAACACCATCATTAGCTGCCACACATACGATATCAGTACCTTCAACGTGATCAACTAATAATTCTACTTGACCATCATTAACTAAGATGAAACCACCAGGTTTAACATCTTTGTATAATTCTTTGTATGTAATTGTGAATCTATCACTTGTACCTTCAATATCTTCAACACAAATAGTAGAAACTTGACCTTTTTTGAATTCAGTTTTTCCACCAACAAAATCACCAGTTCTAATTTCAGGTCCTTTAGTATCTAATAAAATTGCTACATTTTTATTTAATTCTTTGTTTAATTTTCTAAGAGTTTTAATTCTTCCACCATGTTCTTCAAAATCACCATGAGAGAAATTTAATCTCATTACATTCATCCCAGCTAAGATTAATTTTCTTAACATTTCTTCATTTTCAGAAGCAGGACCAATTGTACAAACAACGCGTGTTTTCTTTTTTCTTTCTCTTTCTAATACCATCCTAATATCCTCACCTTACAATTTAATTTATATTAACGAAGTTTCATTGCATCTTCGTAAATACCAAAATCAGTTTCACGTTTATGTCCTAATACATCAGTGATTTTTAATCCTTTAATTTCACCATGTACTTCACTAACACATAAACCACCTTTACCAGCTTCAAGTAATTCAACTGCATAAACACCCATTCTTGAAGCAAGCACTCTATCTCTTGCTGATGGTCTACCACCTCTTTGCATATGTCCTAAAACATTTGCACGAGTTTCGAATCCAGTTTCAGCTTCTACTTTTTTAGCTAATTCATGAACATCTGTAATATGTTCAGTAATAACAACAATAGCGTGTTTTTTATCTGATGCTTTTGATGCTTTTAATCTTTCGATTACTTTTTCTTCATCAAATCCGATTTCACTTGTGATAATCATTTCTGCACCATCAGCAATACCTGCATTAATTGCTAAATCACCACAACGACGTCCCATAACTTCTAAGATAGTACATCTTTGATGTGAACTAGAAGTATCTCTTAAACGATCTAATGCATCTACAATTGTATTTAATGCTGTATCAAATCCAATTGTATAATCAGTATCAGGAATATCATTATCAATTGTTCCTGGAATACCAATACAGTTAACACCCATTTCAGTTAATTTTAAAGCTCCATTATAACTTCCATCACCACCGATAACGACTAAAGCTTCCATACCAACTTCTTTCATTTTTTCGATAGCTTCTTTTCTAACTTCAGGATCTTTAAATTCTGGGAAACGAGCAGATTTTAAAATTGTTCCCCCTAAGTTAATGATATTACGTGTACTATGACGATCAAATTTAATAAATTCACCATCATGTAAACCTTTATATCCTAACTTAACACCATAAACTTCAATTCCTTTATTTAAACAAGTTCTTGCTACAGCTCTTACAGCTGCATTCATTCCTGGAGCATCTCCTCCAGAAGTTAAAACACCTATACATTTAACCATAATATCGCACTCCTATTTTTATGTGTTTCATTCCTTTGCCATTTTATCACAAATACAATGATATTAACAACAATATTTTATCTTTTTTCTATCTTAAATCGCTTCCTTTTAGCACAATTTCTTGGCTAACCGCTTTCATTCTATCAAGCAATCTTTCTACTCTTAATTTATCTCCTTGTTTCAACATATAAAGACTCTTTAATTGACTAATTGAATACTGACTGGTAAAGAATGTAACCTTATTATTTTGATTTCGATAAGCTAATGTAGAACTTAAAATTTCATCACGAGACCAGTTTGTTACATTTTCCCCACCAATATCATCAATAACCAAATAATCTAAATTTTTAAGTAACTCTATGGTTTCATTATTCCCTTCTTCACCAAATGAATTCTTTAAATCCATTAAAAAAGTTGGAAAATGAATGAATCCACATCGTTTTTCTTTCTTGGCTAAGTTACGAATAATAAAGCCTGCCAAACTTGATTTACCACTTCCTGGTCTACCGTATATATAAAGCCCTGTTGATTGTGGATTTTGAATATAATTCATGATGATCTTTGTTGGTTGCGGATCTTGGGTTGCTACATCTTTAATTTTAGAAGAAGTTGTCAACAATAATTCTTCACTTACGTTTTTTAATAAGATATGACTTAAGATTCTTTGATTTTCAAGAATTTGACTACCAAAACGGCATGGTGATAAAGAAATAAGAATTTGACCTGATTCTCCAAGTTCCATATTTTGCTTCATACCAATAGATACTTTTGTACAATCTTTTATTCCTTTGCATAACTTACATTTCTTTAAATCTTCTTGATAATCTAAAAATTCAATCCAATTTTCTTCAATATCTTCTCTTTTTAAATGAAGGCGTGAAAGAACCTCTATAATATCTTGATCTTTCATTAAATTATCTATACTTTTTTCTTTACGTTTTAAAATTGTATCATTTTCACTAAATAATCCAAATTCTTGAATACTTTTCATATTGTTCCTCCTAATCAAATTGTGATAGCATCTTTAATACATCTTCATCAATTTCATGGTTTGTATTCGTATCATCTTCTTTAACTTCATCTTCATTATCAACATAAAATCCATCACTATGACTCTTTAATTCTTTACGATAATGAATATATTCTTTTCCTTCTTGAATAGCATCCTTTACAGTTTCAATATGTTTTCGTTTCCATCTTGATCCTTGTGCTTCCATAAAATTACGAGAAAGCATATTATCACATTGCGACAATGTTAATTCAATTAATGCATTAATCACTCCTGGTTCTAATTGCAATGATGTAAGAATTGATTCAACAATAGTTAAATCTCTTTTTAACGGTTCTTTTCCACCTTGTTTATCTTTTAATAACTGATAAGGCGTAATACTTTCAAGGTAGTGAATATGTTGATCAATACCTGTTGATCCTGTTGAAGACATTTTAGATATAGGCTGACGATGATAAATTTCTTGGTATTTTTCTGGCATTTTTAAATCATAGTATTCTTGACATTTTTGTTTTAATAGTTGTTGGTTGAGTTTGTCATCATCCATGGCTTCTTTAACTAAAGTTTGCATATCTAAAGCATTAATACGATACATCATTCCTAATTGCTTAATTAATACTTCATCATTTTGATTTATCATTTTTTTAGATATTTGTAAGTTTTCTAGTCCTTGATAGAAAAGGGTTAAATCATACTCATCTTCTATATGATTGACTTTTTTACTATAAACATTTTTATCAATAAGTCCTTCTTCTTGTCCTAGATAAACATCAAAAACATCACTAAAACTATGAGTAATTTCTTGATATTCTTCTTTATTTACATCAAAAGTTCTAAAATTCATGAATGTTTTTTGATAATCTTCTTGTCCTAATTTTTGTTTAAGCAAACTATTCAATACTTGATGTTGAAAAAACTGTTGTGGTGTTAAAGGATATTTTAAATCAAACAAATATCTTCTTCCAGGATTCGTCCTTACATATGTATTCATTAACCCAATAGCTTCCAATTTACATACTTGTTGGTTTAATGATTGAATGGATAAATCGGCTAATTTAGTAAGTCGTGAAATTAGAGCTGGACTTTTTGTTAATGTCAACCATGATAATTCAGACCACATGGTAATATATAAAGTAATCGCCTGATGCCCAACTATTGGCTGATAAAGTTGATACAAAGATTTTAAACAAATTTCATCAAGCGAATAACTTGATCTAATTTGATATATGTCAACCATCATGATTTCATTCATTTTCTTAATCCTTTCACAAATTGATTTAACTGATCATATAATTGATCAATTGTTCCATTATTATCAATAATAATTTGCGCTCTTTTCTTTTTTTCTTCAATACTTATTTGATTATTCATAATAACACGAGCGTAATCTTGATCTATATGATCTCGTTTCATTAAACGTTCTAACTGCTTTTCTTCACTCAAGTAAACAACCATTATTTCATCACATAGATATTCTAAATGACTTTCATATAATAATGGAATATCTAAAAAGATAACACTATCTTGACACGATTGAATAGCCTGTTTCAATTTTTTAATGACATAAGGATGAATAATTCCTTCTAACTGTTTTTTTGCTTTTTCATCATGAAAAATAATGCGCCCCAATTTTTTTCGATCAACTTTTCCATTTTCAACACAATCAAATAATTGTTCAACTTGAAAAATACAATCTAAATCTTTAGTCAATGCTTCTCTAGAAATTTTATCACTATCTACAACTTGATATCCCAATTTTAATAAATAATCTGTTACTGTGCTTTTACCACAAGCAATACTTCCTGTAATTCCTATTACTTTCATCATTTTTTAGCCTTTTGACAATGAGGACAATAATATGTTCCTCTTCCTTTCAACATTTCTTTTACTATTTTATGACCACACTCTTTACATACTTTTTGTCCATGAACTTGTAATTGAACTTGAAATAAACCGTCTATTCCATTAGCACTAAAAGAATGAATCGTTGTACCACCCTGTTCAATTGCTCTATTTAAAATTGAAATTGATACTTCTTTTAATTCATGGACTCTTTTTTTGGTAAGCTGGCAAGCTTTAGCATAAGGGCTTATCTTCATTGCAAAGCATATTTCATTTGCATAGATATTGCCAATACCACAAATAACAGATTGATCTAATAAGACATGCTTAATAGGCTGATTATTCTTTTTAAGTTGTTGGTAAAGTTTCTCTTCATCAATAAAAAATGGTTCTGGTCCTAGTTTATTCAAAGGTGCCTGTTCTAAATAATGTTGCAAAGAAACCAACTTCATTCTCCCAAATTTTCTTGTATCGTTATAGCGAAGGTCATGGCCATCATCTAGTTTAAATACAACATGATCATGTTTTGATATTTCTTCATCGCTTAAACAATAACGGTACTTTCCTTCCATTCTTAAATGAGAAATAAAAGCAACATCATCTAATTTAAAAATTAAATACTTGCCATAACGATCAATGTCCCTGATTGTTTGATTGATGACCTTTTGACAAAATAATTTTTGATCATCTTCAATAATACGATCATAATAAATATCTATTGCTTTAATTGTTTTATTTACAATAAGTGGTTTTAATGTTCTCTTTACTGTTTCAACTTCAGGTAATTCTGGCATTATTTTAAATCCTGCCAATTACTTGCGTAATTTCCTTCCGCTTTTAATTCTACACTCATTGCAAAGGCATGTTCCATTCCTCTTTTAACAATATCTATCATATCTTCTAATTCCTCTTTATAAACATCAAATATCAATTCATCATGTACTTGAAGTATCATCTTTGACTTCATTTTTCGTCTTTTTAATTCTTGGTCTACTTTAATCATAGCAAGTTTAATAATATCTGCTGCTGATCCTTGAATTGGTGAATTCATTGCTAGTCTTTTACCAAACTCTTGTCTTATACGATTCCTTTCTTTTATTTCAGGAATATAACGTTTACGATTTAAAATAGTTGAAACATAGCCATTCTCTTTAGCTAATTCAATATTATGATCCATGTATTCCTTAATTTCAGGATAAGTATGGAAATACTTTTCAATAAATGCTTTTGCTTCTTTAACACTCACTCCTATTTGTTCAGCTAAACCAAAATCACTCATTCCATAGATGATTCCAAAATTAACCGCCTTAGCATCTCTTCTCATTTTTGAAGTAACATCTTCTTCACTTACTCCAAAAACAACACTTGCTGTATGACGATGAATATCTTTGTCTTCATTAAAGGCTTGTATAAGACTTTTTACCCCTGCTAAGTGAGCTAATACTCTAAGTTCAATTTGAGAATAATCAAACGAAAGTAAATAATCATATTCAGGCACAAAGGCTCTCCTAATCATTTTTCCTTCTTCATTTTTTACAGGAATATTTTGCAAATTAGGATCTGTAGAAGATAAACGACCTGTTTGCGTTAATGCTTGATTATAGATAGTATGAATCTTTTGATCAATAAAAACTTGTTCTTGTAAACCAACAATATAGGTTGAATAAAGTTTAGTTAACGTACGATAAGCTAAGACTTTATTAATGATAGGATGCACTTCTTTTAATTTATTTAAAACATCTACAGAAGTAGAATATCCTGTTTTTGTTTTTTTACCGTTAGGTAAACCCAAATCTTCAAATAAGACTTCTCCTAATTGTTTTGGTGAAGCAATATTAAATTCTTTATGTGCTAATAAATAAATTTCCTTTTCTAAAGCCTTTATTTGTTTTGAAAAATCAGTTTGTAAAGATTTTAATACATTTAAATCAACCTTTGCCCCTTGATATTCCATATCCGCTAAAATATAAGTAACCGGTAATTCAACATCTTTATATAAATCATATTGATTTTCTTTCATTAACCTTTCACATACTTGATCTTTTAAAGTAAAAATAGCTTTTGCTTGTTTGACAAGATGAGCTGCTAATACATTTTCTTCAGGAACATGTTTTTTAGCACCTTTACCATAAACGACTTCATCATATTCAACATCATGATATTGATAATAATCACATACATATTTCATTTCTTCTTTTAAAGCTGGATTTAAAATATAAGAAGCAAGCTGTAAATCAAAAACAAACCCCTTAACTTGTAAACCATGCCAACGGCATGCATTAATACATTTCTTTATATCAAATCCATATTTTTCTAACGATTCATCTTGAAGATAATGTTTAAATTCTTGACAATTCATTGCATTTTCTAAAGAAATAAAATAAGCTTCTTCTTCATTATAGATACCAAATCCCATAATAGGTGATTTATGATAATTTGTATCATAAACCCCAACAACTAAACTTGTTGGTCTTGTAATACATGGTAGATGTTCTACTATTTCAAATTTGACTTCTTCAACTTTTTCTTCTTTAACAGACATTCTTTTAAGTAATGAATTCATATCATAACGACGATAAAAAGATGCTAATTCATCATAATCATAGCCTTGATAACGCCAATTTTCTAAATCTAGATCAATGGGTGCATCTGTAACAATAGTAGCAATCTTCTTAGAAACAAGTCCTAATTCTATGTTTTCTCTTACTTTTTCCCCCATTTTTCCTTTTAATTCATCCATGTGATCTTTTAAGTTCTCAATTGATTCATATTGATGTAATAACTTTAAGGCAGTCTTTTCACCAATTCCGGGAATACCGGGAATATTATCCGCACTATCACCCATCAATCCTAACAAATCTTTCATTTGTTCAGGCTTCAATTGATATTTTTCATAAAAACTTTCTGGTGTAATTACTTCATATTCATTTGTTTTTTGAGGCTTTTTGTATTGATATGTTTTATCATTGATAAGTTGCATCATATCTTTATCATTTGTCATGATAGAAACAGAAATCCCACGATCATTAGCCTTTTTAGCTAATGTACCAATAATATCATCACCTTCATAACCCTCTAATTCAATAAAGGGAATATGATGTGCTGTTAAATATTCTCTTACCATTGAAAACTGACAAATCAATTCTTCAGGTGTAGGTTTTCTTGTTCCTTTATATTCTTCTAATAACTCACTTCTAAAAGTTTTTCCTTTTGCGTCAAATGCTACCACAACACATTCAGGTTCTTTTTTTAATAAATGTTCTAAACGATTAGCAAAACCATAAACTGCATTTGTTGGTACACCATCCTTATTGACCATCAAATTTCCCATGGCAGCTGTTGCATAATAACAACTAAACAACCAAAAATTTCCATCTATAATTACTAAATTTTCCATACTTTATTTCCTTTACACTACTTTTTTTACTTTTTGTACAATTAAAGATAATTTATCTCGATAATCTACTTTTCCTTCAATGAGTACAACATTTCCTCTTTCAAAGATATCTTGATATTGTTTATATGTCGAAGAAAAAACAACACCATCTACACTTCCTGTTTCATCCTGTCCTTCAATAAAACACATATCATTTCCTTTTTTATCAACAATGGCTTTAACACGTGTTAATGACATCACCACTAAAACTTTTTGATTGACATACTGATTTAAATTACCTAATGATATCACTTGTATATTGAGTTTTTGTTTAATTAAAACAATAGGATGCGTCGTTAAATAAATTCCCAAAGCTTTCTTTTCTAGTTCTAAACGAACTAATTTATTTTCTTTAATCATTTTTAGAATAGGTGGCTCATCTATTCCTATTGTTTGTTTAAGTTTAGCGTATTCACTCATCTTATGCATATTTTCTTTAATTGTTGCCCGATTATAACCAAACTCATCAAAAGCTCCTGCATCAACTAAACTTTCAAACATCTTAGCATTTACCTTTTGACCATCCATCCTAGCAGCAAAATCAAAAATACTCGTAAACAATCCTTTTTTTCGTTCACTTGCAATAGCTTGATAACCGGCATAACCAACATTTTTTATCGCTAATAATGAATATCTAATAGCTTGATTCTCTACTGTAAAACGATCAAAAGAATAATTAATTGATGGCGGTAAAATATCAATATGATATTTTCTCGCTTCTTGAATATAATTCATTTTATTGACATCACTACCTTGTTCATTTGATAGAATGGCACTATAAAATGATAAAGGATAATGCGTTTTTAAATAAGCTAATTGATATGCAATCATTGCATAAGATACAGAATGAGCTTTATTCAATCCATAATCAGCAAACTTTTCAATCAAATCAAAGATACGGGTTGACTGTTCTTCATTAAATCCTTTTACTAAGCTACCACTAATAAATTCTACTTTCATTTGTGACATTAAACTCACTTCTTTTTTAGAAATAGCTTTTCTAAGTAAATCTGCTTTAGCAAGAGTAAAACCAGCAACAACCTGTGCAATTTGCATAATTTGTTCTTGATACAAAATAATACCATATGTTGACTTTAATATCGGTTCTAAACAAGGTAATTCATATTGTACTTTTTCTTTCTTAAATTTGCGTGCTAAATATTGGGGAATACTGGCCATTGGACCAGGTCGATATAATGCATTAGCAGCAATAATATCATCTAAACTATCAGGCTTCATTTTTCTAAGCAAGTTTTTCATTCCTGGTGATTCTAACTGAAAGACCCCTAAAGTATCTCCACGACTTAATAATTCAAAAGTCTTAGGATCATGATAATCTATGTTTTGAATCATAAAATGAGGATTGTCTTTTTGAATATCTTTAACAATATAAGAAATAATTGTTAGATTTTTTAATCCTAAAAAATCCATCTTCAATAATCCAACATCTTCAATATAATTTTTTGAATATTGTGTAATAACACTATGAGTTGGTCCTTTAGCAAGAGGAACAACTTCATTTAAACAATCTTTAGACAAAACAACCCCAGCTGCATGCATAGAAATATTACGTGGCAAATATTCAACTAGACACATTGATGGTAATATTTCTTTTAGAGCAGGTTCTTGATTAATCATTGATTGAAATGAATATGATGTTTCATAGACTTCTTTAATACTCTTTTTATTTTTAGGACCCGTCGGTATGTATTTAGCTAGCATTTCTAGCTTTGGTAAAGATACATTCATGACTTTTCCTAAATCTCTTAATGCTACCTTAGGCCCATAAGTAGAAAAAGTAACAATTTGACCAACATGTTCTTGTCCATATTTTTCGGTTACATATTGAACAATCTCATCACGACGATCATCTTGGAAATCAATATCAATATCAGGCATTGAAACTCTTTCTTCATTTAAGAAACGTTCAAAAAACAAATGATGCTCAATAGGATCGACATTTGTAATTCCCAAAACATAAGCAACTAAACTCCCAGCAGCACTTCCTCTTCCTGGGCCAACTAAAATATCATGTGTTTTAGCAAAACGAACATAATCAAATACAATAAGGAAATAATCACAAAAGCCCATTTTTTCTATCACTTTTAATTCTTTAGTAAGACGTTGTTTATATTCTAAAGGAATTGCTTGATTTTTAAAACGTTTTTTTAATCCTACGATACAAAGTTGTCTTAAATAATCTTGACTTTTAATATGATCTTTTAATGGATATTGTGGTAAATGCATAATACCTGTTTCAATCGTTACATTACACATTTTTAAAACATGATTGGTTTGATCAATAATGCTTTTATCAAATAATTCTGTCATTTCATAAGGTGTTTTTAAATAAAGCTGATCACTTATAACTTGATGATGTAATGATAAGTGTTCTCCTTTCGCACTCGCACGCAATAAATCTAAAGTCAAAGCATCACTTTTTTGTAGGTAACGCACTTCATTAGAACCACATACTGGGATATTTTCTAATAGTGCTAACGCACATATTCTTTTGTTAAGATGTTCTTGTAATGCAAGATGATGATTTTGAATGCAAATATGATAATGATTTTTAAATAACTGTTTAAAATATTTCATATATTTTAAAGCTTCTGATTCTAATTCTTTAAGAATAAGACGTTCTACAATACCCTCTTTACATCCTGACATAATAAAAAGATGTTCTTTATATAAAGCCAGTTTTTCTATATCAATACAATGTTCTTCACTTAAATTAATATCACTACAAATCTTCATTAAATCATGATAGCCTACCTGATCTTGTGCTAAAAGTAAAAAAGGATAAATTTCATGATGAACACTTACACTTGCTTGCATACCAAATATAGGCTTAATATGATATTTATGACATGCTTTGTTAAATTCCATAGCACCAAACATATTATTTTCGTCTGTTAAAGCCAATGCTTGATAATGCATTTCACTTGCTTTTTTACAGAGTTGATCAATTAAAATTGTACTATTTTGAAAACTATAACAGCTATAAACATTTAATTGTCCTATCATGTTTTTATCCTCCTTATTTTTATTATACACCGATTATCACATTCACCGCATGTTTATCTCATTATATCAAAAATAGTATCAATCCTCTATAAAAACATCCTGCACGAAAGTAACAAGATAACACACGCTACATATAAACATAAACATAAATAGATGATTTGACACCATGAATAAGTCAAAACCAATAAAACCATTAAGCGATATACATATAAAAATAAAACATAATAATGATATTGTATTTGTAAGATGCGTAATCTTTTTTGCCAGATAATAATGATAATAGATAATATTACAGCTAAAAGATGAAAAGGGACAAACATCATTTGAAAGATAATTTGTAGTAGTAAGCATAAACCACACATAAACTGTAATTTTTTTATTGGTACTAACATTGGATCACCCTTTTTATTTTATGCTTTAAAAACAAAAAGAATCACAGCGTGATTCTTTATTGACAATTTTCTTTTAAACATTGAGCAAGTTGATCAGGACAACTTGTTGGTTTTCTACCGCAACGAATACCTTCTAATCGTTCAATAACATCTTGAACTTTCATTCCTTTAGCTAACGCTCCAACACCTTGGGTATTTCCAGAGCATCCACCAATAAACTTTACATTTTGAACAATGTCATTTTCTACTTCAATGACAATTTGACTTGCACATACACCATGTGGTTGATATTTAATTTCCATAGGCTCCCTACTTTCTTTTTAGTTTAACTACTGTAGTTACTGAAGGTTGATAAACAAATTCATCGATACCAACAATACGTTCTACTTTAAAGTATTTTTGTAAATCATTTAAATCTTTAGCCATTGTACTATGATTTTGACTCACATAAATAACATTTTCTACTTTTGATAATCTTAAAGTATCTTTTAATTGTTCACTAATTCCATTTCTTTCATTTTGAATAATAAAAGTATCATAGATTTTCTTTTTAGCGTAAGGAATAATACGTTCTTCTACATTACCATAAATAAATCGAACCTGATCTTTCTTTAAGTATTTTGCATTTAAGTTAGCATCATCTACTAAAGATCTTTGATCATCAAATCCAATCACTTCTTGATCTAATTCTAACTCTAAGACCCCTAATCCTGAATAAACAGATAAAATCTTTTCACTTTCTTTTAACATCGATTTAATAGCTTCATTTCTTCTAAAATAAGCATCAAAATGATGAGGTAATGGTGATTTAACAGAAACAAGATATTTTTGATCTTGATGATAGAATTCTAATTTAGAAAGACCATATAATTTCGTATAACCAGCTTCATCAAAATCTTGATGTCTTGTTGTATTAATTGATAAATATAAACTACATACTTGTTTTAATTTTGTTATACGTTCACTAACCGATTTCTTTAAACCATCTTTTCCTGTAATAATGACGATTTGTACTTGATCATTGATGACTTTTAATTTAATAAATCTAAGTCCTGTTTTAAACTTTTCATGATATGTTTTGCATTTTTCTTCATTAAAAATGACTTCTAAATCTTCTAAAGTACGATTGATTAATGGGTGTTGTTTGAAACAATGCGTCATAACAGTTAAATATTTTGTTTCTCTTTGATAAATACCAAAAGTCACTTTTCCTTTAAAATCAACAATTGGTAAGTTCACGTCCTGAATAAACCCTTGCTTAATTGTATTTGGAATAATATCTTTAAAAACAACTTGATCTAAATCAATTTGAGTATATTTTCTAATTGATTCACGAACAATATTCTTTTTATATTGTAATTGTGTAGGATAATCCATATGTAATAAAGAACACCCTAAACATTCTTTATTAGCACGACATGATATTTGACGACGACTTTTACTTGGACGAATAATTTTAAGTAACTGTCCTGTTAAAAATTGACGATTAAAACTTTTAACATCTACTTCTACTTCCTCACCAATTAAAGCCCCCTTAACAAAAACAACTTTACGATTTAAATATCCTATACCTTCGCCATTAATTCCTAATCTTTTAATCTCTAATCTCTTTTTCATCTTTATCTCCTTAAAAAAGGAAAATCATCCTTAATGATCTTCCCCTTCTTCTTTATGATCAGTTTCTTGTTTTGTAATCACTAATTTAAGTTGGGCAATTCTATTTTTATGCACTTTCATAACATAAATCTTTACCCCATCAATTTCAATATAATCATTAACTTGAGGAACACCATTTAAATTTCCTAAAACTAATCCCCCAATTGATTCAAAATCCTCAGACTTAAAATCAGTATCTAATTCATCATTCACTTCATTTAAATTTAAGCTACCATCTACTAAATACTCATTTTCATTAATTTGAATAATTTCATCATTTTTAAATTCATCATACTCATCATCAATCTCACCAACGATTTCTTCAACAATGTCTTCAAATGTGACAATACCAGACATCACGCCATATTCATCTAAAACAATTGCCAAAGTAGCATGTTCTTTTCGCATAGAAGCAAACACATCACTGACTTGATTGAATTCATAAACAACAAAAGCATCTCTCATATAGTCTTTAATATGAAAATTGTTTGGATCAATATCAAAAAACAATAAATCTTTAACATTTAAAACACCTATGACTTCATCAAATGATTCCGAATGAACGGGGTATCTTGAAAAATGATCATCTTGATATATTTTCATTAATTCATCATAAGTACAATCATCACTTAAACTTGCAACATGAATGCGTGGTGTCATAATTTCTTTGATTTCAGTTTCACCAAATTCAAATACATTATGAATCATTTCTTTTTCTTCTTCTTCGATGACACCTTCTTCATGACCTACTGTTACAATTGTTTTAAGTTCTTCTTCAGTTAAACTTGGTCCATCGTTTTTATCACCACCAAAAAGACGAATTAAAAAGCCTGTTATAATATTTAAAATATAGACCACCGGTTTTGTGATAATAACAACAAAATGAACAAATGATGATAACATTAATACTAATGAATCTGCATTTTTTGTTGCTAATGACTTTGGTGTAATTTCACCAAAAATAAGAATGAGTAAAGTCATTAATCCTGTGGCATAAGCTACCATTGATGCCCCATCACCAAAAATAGCCATAATTGTTGCTGTTGTAAGAGAAGAGGCACCAATATTAACTATATTATTTCCTACAAGGATAGCACTGTACAATTGATCACTATTATCTAATAATTTTTCTACTAAAATTGCTCTTTTATTCCCCTCTTGGGCTAAATTTCGTAATTTAATTTTATTAGCTGATAAAAACGCTGTTTCACTACATGAAAAAATACCAGAAAAAATAACTAAAATAATAAGTATGATAATATTCGTTATCTGACTCGGGTCCACTTATTGTAATCTCCTTTGAATATAATGTGATTGTATCATAGTATATTTACAAAAAAATGTCAATAATCCCTCATTTTTGTAATAATCTATAAGAAAATCTTTATCTTATTTTAACTCTTTCCTAACATAATCACAACGGTAGACCCTGCTTCTACAATTTCTCCTTCTTTAGGTAACTGATCTATAACATAATCTCCCTTACCAATAAATTTAAAACGCAATGACACATTGGATACCTCGCTTCTTTTTTTACCAATATACCTTTCAATTTTCACTGTCTTTACATCCATAGGTTGTTCTTCTCTTTCTGGTTGTTTTTTAACCTTTTTAATATGCATGGCAGGTAATATATCTACTAGCATTTTTCTAGCAATAGGTGCTACTGTAGTCCCACCATATTGAATACAATTTTTAGGATTATCCATTGCTACATAAAGAACAATTTGAGGATCATTTATTGGCGCAATTCCTACAAATGATAAAATATAACCTCCTCCCACATAAGTTCCATTAACCGCTTTTTGAGCCGTTCCTGTTTTACCACCAATTCGATAGCCCGGTATATAAGCATTCCTTCCTCCCCCTAAACACACAACCGATTCTAATGCATCTTTTACCTTTGAAGACGTTTCTTTTCCTATGACTTGGCGTATGACCTTCACTTTTCTTTTATAAACTGCATCATTTGTATAACTATTCTTTACTTCTTTCAATATTTGAGGTTTTAATAATTTACCCCCATTCACACAAGCACTAATCGCTCTTACTAACTGTATCGGTGTAATTGAAATTCCTTGACCAAAAGCTACTGTAGCCTGCTCTAATTCATTAAAATTTTTATAATCAAACATAATTCCACTAGATTCACCCGGTAAATCAACACCTGTCTTTTTAGTTAGACCAAATTTTTCAACATAGCGATATAAACGTTTTTTACCTAGCCTTCTCCCTATCTCTACAAAACCCGGATTGGATGAATTTTGCAAAACCTCTCTAAAAGTCTGTAAACCATGTCCTCCTTTTTTCCAAGATTTTATTCTTGAATGACCAACAATTTCATATCCCTTATCAAAGTATGTGTCTTTATCCATATCGAATAGATTTTCATTAAGTCCACTTGAAAAAGTAATAATTTTAAAAGTTGACCCCGGTTCATATGTTTTCCATACCGGAATATTATGATTATAAATATTTTTATCTTCTTTTTGATATTGATTGGGATTAAAATCCGGTTTACTTGATAAAGCCAAAATATCACCTGTATTAGGATTCATCGCTAAAGCCCATATACCATCAGGATGATAAGTTTTATAAGCATTATTAAGTTCTCGTTCGACTATATCTTGTACTTTACCATTAATTGTTAAAGTGATATTCATTCCTGTGGTAGCACCTCGATAATCACTCGGATACATTTTTAAATTATGACTTTTAGCGTCCATATAGTAATCAATAGAACCATTTTTCCCTTTTAAATAATGATCATATTCTAATTCAAGTCCCAATAATCCTTGATTATCAATTCCTACAAATCCTAAACAATGACTCAAATAATGATTTAAAGGATAATAACGCTTTGTATCCTTAATAAGATAAACTCCTGGTAGTTTTAATCTATCTATTCTTCTAGCTATTTCATCTTTTAATTGTCTTCCTTCAGGAGCAATCCTTTGTATAGATACTTTCTTTTCTAACTTTTCTTTCATAACTTGCATATCGACACCTAAAATATCAGATAACTGTTTGGCTGTATAAATTTTATCTTTAATTTGACTTGGTACAACAACAATAGAAGAAGTTGTTAAATTAGTAGCTAATACTTGATGATCAGCTGTCATTATTTTTCCTCTACTTGCCTCAACCGGAAAAGATCTTTGCCATGAATCAACTGCTTTTTGATATATTGTAGAACGATCGATAATTTGTATATAAACTAATTTCAAAATAATTGAAAGAGCTAATAAACAAGTAAAAATCTTAACCCATTTTAGTTTTTTAACTGTTGTTTCAAATAACATCATCTCACCAATTCACTATATGAAAAAAAGGACATATCTATGTCCTTAATTTGATAAATTGACAGTTATCTTGTCGCCACTATGAACAACGCTATTTTCTGCAACACTTTGTCCAGTTACCTGTCCAGATGATCCTTCAAATGTGATTTCTATACCACTTAACGATCCATAAGTGAGAACCTCTTTTTTAGACCAGCCACTCATGTTAGGAACTGTTATGTCTTTACCATCTGTTTTTAAGAATATACGATCTCCAACAGAGACTTTTGTCTTTTTAATAGGATATTGCTCAATAATGGTTCCACCATTACCAATAAGTTGTACTTTTAAAGATTTTGATTCTAACTTCGATTTTACATAATTAACAGATTGATTTGTATATGAATCTAAAGTATAACTTTCATCTAAATGTCCTGAATCTTTTACTTTATATTGATTGACTACATTTAAAGCCTCAGTTGTCATTGTTTTAACAATATTAGGTACATAATCAACATAACTATTATCAGATTTAAAAGTAATCACAATTTCTACTTGAGGATCATCATAAGGTGCTAATCCTACAAATGAATTCATATAAATAGACGTACTATATCCACCATTTTCAGGAACTTGTCCTGTTCCAGTTTTACCAAAAATTTGAGTACCATCATCTAAACGATATCTTTTACCTGTTCCAACTTCATTTTCTACAACCCCTAGCATTAATTCTTTTACTTGATTAACAGCATCTGAACTAAAGATTTGATCTGAACGTTTTGTCTTTCCTTGCTTGATTACTTTATTTGTTGAACTATCTACAATACGATCAACAACATAAGGTTCTACTGTTCTTCCATCGTTACCAAAAATACTGTAGGCTTTTAATAATTGATAAGGCGTTACCGTTGATCCTTGACCGAATCCTGTTGTTAAATATTCTAGTCGATTATCAGTACGATCATACATAGCAATAGATGACGAACAATCCAATCCATCCATTTTAGACGCTTGGAAAAAACCTAATTCTTTTAATTTTTCTTTTAAGACATCCTTCGTAACAAAACCATTATCTAATAAATTACAAATAGCTACGTTACTTGAACGCATTAATCCTTCATCATAAGTAATTGTACCCCAACCTTCACCACCATTATGATCTTTAATGGTAGCAATGGTTTTGCCATTATAATTAACATTGTATCGTCCAGAAACATAAGTTGCCGAATGACTATATTTCCCCTCATTTATAGAATCAGTATAAATAAAAGGTTTAAAAACTGAACCACATTCCATTGTTCCTTCCAAAAAGAAATTATTATACGTAGAAATATTACGTTCATTAGGATTAAAAGATGGATATGATGACATAGCAAGAATTTTCCCTGTTTTTACTTCCATTACAGCACAAGTTGCCACTTGAGCATGCGTTTCTTGATAAGCTTTAGACATCATGTAATCTAAATCTCTTTGTAATCCACTATTTAAAGTAAGATACATATCTTGACCATTTGTGGCATCTTTTTTTCTTAACATGCCATCAACCAAAGCATATCCTTTAGCATCAGTTTGATAAACTTTAAAACCATTTTCTCCTTTTAAAGACTTATCATAAACAAGTTCTAATCCCATCTCACCGACCATTTTTTTAATACTATTATCTTCATAATTTTTAGCATATCCAACAACATAACTACAAAAATCACCTAATGGGTAATAGCGTGAATCACTTTCCTCAAATTCAATTCCATTTAGATGTAAGTCTTCAATTTGTTTCTTTTGGGTTGCTGTTAAATTATTGCCATAACTTCCTAGCTCCATTTGATATTTACCAGCACTTAATTTTTCTTGAATTTTGTTAGTCAATTCTGTTTCATCCATTGATAAAATGGGTGCTAGTTTTCTTGCTGTATCAACTGCATCACTTACATAAGCTTGCTTTTTCCCATATCCCGGTCTTGAAGAAGACAATACTAAAATAATTTTATATTTTTTTACATTAACAGCGACTTTCTCTTGATCACTTGTGTAGATTTGACCTCTTTTGGCATAAATTGTTTCTTGCTTTTTACTTCTATTTTTAGCAAACGTTTCAATATCTTCTCCACTTACAAAATGTTTTCCAGTTATCCCTAAATAAAGAATATTACTTATCAATAAACAAATAATGAGCGCAAAAATAACTGAGATGATTTTTGCACTCTTATGTTGATTCATTATCTATTTTCTCCATTTGTTGATGCTACAGCATCATTTTGATAAGTATATCCTTTTGCACCAGCAACATCAGCAAGACGATTAAAAGAAACAAGTTCTTGTTTTTGCATCTGTAAACTATCTATATCAGATTGACATGTAGATATTTCTTTTTGTAATGATTGAATTTTATTATTATATGAAGAATCAATTGATTTAACAAAAATCAAACCAATTAAAAAGACTGCAAATGTAAAAACTAAAAATCTAATAGAAAATGTTTCAAATCTTGTTCTCTTTTTTGTCATAACGATACCCTCTCTATAATTCGTAATTTTGCTGAATGTGCCCGATGATTATTTTCTAGTTCATCTTCACTGGCAATAATTGGTTTTCTGTTTACCAGTTTATATTTTGGCTTCATTTCATCTGGAATAACCGGTAACCCTTTTGGTACATCTTTTAATTTGGTTACCTCATTAAAAGTATATTTACATATTTTATCTTCCAAACTATGAAAAGTAATAACTGAAATACGCCCCCCTACATTAAGTAAATCTAATGCATCTGTTAGTGATTGATCAAATACATTTAACTCATCATTAACAGCGATGCGTAAAGCCTGGAATGTTCTTTTTGCAGGATGACCACCCTTTCTCCTTGCTGGTGCAGGAATCGCTTCCTTTATTAAATCAACAAGTTCAAAAGTTGTTTCAATCGGTTTTATTTCTCTTTGTTTTTCTATTTTTCTAGCAATTTGTTTACTAAACTTCTCATCAGCATATTTATAAAAAATGCTAACCAACTGCTCATAAGACCATTCATTAACAATTTTATAAGCATCTAAATCTTTTGATTGATCCATACGCATATCTAAACGTGCATCAAAGTTGTAACTAAAACCACGTTTAGCATCATCAAACTGTGGTGAAGAAACCCCTAAATCATAGAGAATTCCATCTACATGACTAACACCTAATTTAGCAAGTTCCATTTTAATATTTTTAAAATTCGCATGAATAATGGTGAAATGATCGCTTATTTTTTCTAAACGTTCTCTTGCTGCCTTAATAGCAATCTCATCTTGATCAAAACAATACAAATGACCAGTTTTCAATTTCTTTAAAATGGCACTAGAATGTCCTCCACCACCTAGTGTGCAGTCAACATAAATACCATCTTCTTTAATATCAAGACCATCAACGGCTTCTTCTAATAATACAGTAATATGTTTAAACATCGCTTTCTCCTATATTTCAAAACCATCTAATGATTCAAAAATCTCATCATAATCATCTTGGTTTTCATCATAATATTCATCCCATTTATCTTGTGACCAAATTTCAGCATGATCACCTGCTCCAACAACTACACAATCTTTTTGTAGCGAAGCAAGTTCTCTTAAAGGTGCCGGAATATTAATTCTTCCTAATTTGTCAAATTCACATTCTGATGCTTTAGATATGGTAAAACGAACCGCCATACGCACTTCTTTTTTATTTTTTGGAAGTGATTGTAGTTTTAAATAGTAAGCTTCCCAGCCTTCTTTAGTATAAAGTGCAAGACATCCATCAAATCCACGAGTTATGACCACACTACCTTGGCATTCATTACGAATTTTTGCCGGAATAATCAGACGTCCTTTAGCATCAATAGCGTGTCTGTATTCACCCATGAACATGATTTTCACCCACTTTCTTACACTTTGTTCCCATTTATTACCACTTCATACCACTATTATATAACACCCACCCCTATGAAACAATAGTTAATAATAAAAAAATGTGAACAACTTAGTTGCCCACATTTTGTGTTTTTTATAGATTATATCAATATAAAAAAGAAAAAAGTCTAAAGTTATTCACTTTAGACGCACATTCTTATAATACTTTTTGACCTTTGTAAGTTCCACAATGTTTACAAACTCTATGAGATAATTTGTATTCACCGCATTCTGGACAAACTACTACAGTAGGTGCTGTAAGTTTATCATGTGTTCTTCTTTTGTTTCTTCTTGTACTTGAAACTCTTCTAAATGGTACTGCCATTTTTGTATCCTCCTGTTACTTAAAATATTCTTTTAATTTTGCTAATCTAGGATCAATATATTCTTCATCTTTATCACTAGAATTACCATCCAATATCTTCCAGCCTTTACCAGATTCTTGGATATTTGCGTCTTCTTTAACGACTCTCATTGGTACTTCTAACATAATGTTTTCAAATACCACCGGTGTTAAATCAACCATATCTTTTTTCACTTCGTGAACATCTTCCATTGGGTCAGGCTTTTCAAAAGAAAATATTTCTGTTGAACTAATATCAAATGGGTAATCAATATCTTCTAATGTAAGAGCACATGGAAGAATCATTGTACCTTTAATATTTAAATCAACATATAATCGCTTATCTCTTGTATCAAGATTTCCGGTACCTGAGACATTTACGTCTTTAAGGCCATTAATTTGATTGTATTTTTCAAACATTTCTGATGGGAACGTAAGTTCTTCATCAAAATCAAATGTTCCTTTATGTTTAATAATCCACTTTAAGTTATACTTCAAATTAATCACCTTTCCATAACCGCAATGACTATTATATAGAAACAATAGTCATAAGTCAATCAAATTTTTCCCTATCTACCAACATTTTTCTTTTAAATCATTTTATCAAAATCTTGTGGTACTTGCTTATTTTTAATCATCATGATTAAACGATTTACCGTCTTGTCATCTACTTTTTTATTTGTCATAGATGCAATCCGATAAATAAAACTTCTCAAATCATTTTCATTATTTAAATCTTTAGTTTGTAAATCTTGTGCCAGTTTAAAAATATCTTCTTTTTTAATATTTGTTTTTTGACTGACTTGATCTACAAATCGATCTCTATCATTCATATCATCACCACTATAATATATGCATGAATGAATTTATTGTTCAGGTTTCAGTTCTCTAAGCATTAATTTTTTTATTTCCTCTTTAGGTTCTTTTCCCTCATAGAGAACTTGATAAATAGCTTCTGTAATCGGCATCTCGATATCATCATATTGTTTTTGATCTTCATAAATAACACGACATGTACGAATTCCTTCACATGTTTTTTTATTATTTTTCATAAATGTCTTAGCGTCATTAGTTTTTCCAATTTCTAAGCCGGCTTGAAAATTACGTGAATGAACAGAACTGCAAGTCACAATTAAATCACCTACACCTGTTAATCCTAAATAAGTTTCAAACTTACCGCCTTTTTTTACACCATAACGAACCATCTCAGATAATCCTCTGGTAATTAACGCAGCACGACTGTTATCACCATAACCTAAACCACTTAAAACACCTGCAGCAACCGCAATAACATTTTTCATTGCCACACCATATTCAGCACCGATTTCATCTGACATAGTATAAACTCTAAAATATTCATTAGAGAATAATCTTTGTACTTTTTTTGCACATTCCTTATTTAAAGAAACTGAACAAACTGCTGTTAGCATTCTAATTGCGACTTCTTCAGCATGACTTGGTCCTATCAAAGAAACAACAGGTTCAATTTCATCTTCTGATAAAACGCTACGAATAGTATCAGACATTCTCATATTTGTTCCTAAGTCAAATCCTTTAGAAGCATTAATAATAGTTATTTTTTTATCTAATAAAGGTTTAACTAATTTTAAGGTATCTTTTACAAATTGAGTAGGAATTGTGATTAAAAGGTATTGTGCATCTTTAATTGTTTCCTTTAAATCATTTGTTGCTTTAATACCTTCTTCAAAAACAACGTCACCAAAAAATTGACTGTTTTGATGATTCATATTGATATCATCTATTTGATTTTGATCAATTCCATATAATAAAACTTGATGTCCATTATCATGAAGAACACGTCCAAGGGCAGTTGCCCAACTTCCTGTTCCTAAGATTCCTATCTTACTCATCATCTATTCCTCTTTTCATAAATCTATTAATCACGTTTACGACATATAATATGAATTGGTGTTCCTTCAAAAGCAAAAGCTTCTCTTAATCTATTTTCTAAATAACGTTTATAACTAAAATGCATATATTGAGGATCATTTACAAACAACACAAATGTTGGTGGTGCGATACTTACCTGATTGGCATAATATATTTTTAAACGCCCTCCATTAAATGTTGTTGTTGGATTCATCAATTGAGCATCAACTAAAACATCATTTAATACACTTGTTTGAACTCTTCTGCGTGAATTTTCATACGATTCTTGAATTAATGGGAAAAGCCCATCTACACGTTGTCCTGTTTTAGCTGATGTAAAAATGATTCTAGCATAATCTAAATATTTAAATTCATTACGAATTTCTTTCATTTTCTTTTGCATCGTTTTTTCATCTTTATCAACTAAATCCCATTTATTATAAACAATAATAACACCTTTTCCAGCTTCATGTGCATATCCTGCAACATGTTTATCTTGATCACGAATTCCCGTTTCACCATCAACAACCATTAAAATAACATCACTTTTTTCAATAGCTGTTAAAGCTCTTAATATTGAATATTTTTCAATATTTTCATATACTTTTCCTTTTTTTCGCATTCCGGCAGTATCAACTACACAATATTTCTGTCCATCCTTAACAAAAGGTGTATCAATTGCATCACGTGTTGTTCCTTCAATATTAGAAACAATAACACGTTCTTCTCCTAAAATAGCATTTGTAAGTGATGATTTTCCTACATTCGGTCTACCAATAATAGAAAAACGAATTTCATCTTCATCATAAACCTGTTCAGTAGAATCTAACTGTTTAACTACTTCATCTAATAAATCACCAATCCCAATACCATGAGATCCAGATACAGGAATTGGATCACCTACACCTAATGCATAAAACTCATAAATATAATCTTTAAATGCTTGATCATCTATTTTATTAACCGCTAAAATAACTGGCTTTCTTGATTTTTGAAGTAATCGTGCAACAAATTCATCTTCTTTTGTAATTCCTTCACGTCCATTTACAACAAATACAATCAAATCCGCTTCTTCAATAGCAATTTCTGCCTGCATTTTAATTTGGGTAGTGAAAGAAGCATTTTCTAATTCAATTCCTCCAGTATCTATTAAGCGAAATTCTTTTGTTAGCCAAGATGCACTTGCATAAATACGATCTCTTGTTACCCCGGCAACATCTTCTACAATCGAAACACGTTCACCAACAATTCGATTAAATATGGTTGATTTTCCAACATTGGCACGACCTACAATTGCGACAACTCCAGCCATATTATTCCTCCTCTACTTTATTAATTAACTTTAATACTTGTTCAACAACTTCATCAAGTGATAAATCAGATGTATCAATTTCAATAGCATCATCTGCTTTCTTTAAAGGTGAAACCTCACGATGCATATCTTGATAATCTCTTTCTTCAATTTCTTTTTTTATCGTTTCCAAATCAACATCCATACCACGTTCTTTATTTTCTTTAAAACGTCTTAACGCTCTTGTTTCAACACTTGCAATTTGATAAATTTTTAAACTTGCTTGTGGTAAAACAACTGTTCCAATATCACGTCCATCTAGAATTACATTTTTAGATGCTGCCATATTTCTTTGTTGTTCAACTAAAAAACTTCTTACACTAGGATGTATTGATACTTTACTTGCTGCTAAAGAAACTTCATCTTGTCTAATTGTTTCACTTACATCCTCATCATTTAAATAAATATGATTATTTTGATCCATTTTTATATGAATGTTTTCTAAATGTTTTTTAATTTCACCTTCATCATTTAAATCTATATGATGATTTAAACAATATAACGCTACGCTACGATACATTGCTCCTGTATCAATATAAATATAATTTTTCTTTTTTGCAACCATTTTGGCAATTGTACTTTTCCCAGCTGCACTTGGTCCGTCTATAGCAATTGATATATTTTTCATTTTGTTCCTCCTTGAAAAAAACTAAGGTCGCTCCTTAGTTTAAAAGAAATTTTGATATACGATCATTCCTAGTAGAGCTATCAGTATAATAACTAAAACAATAATAACGTAATTTAAAATAGTTACTATTTTATTTCCTCTTTCACTATGATTATCTTCTTCAAAATCATTTTCTAAATTATCAGTTAAATCATATTGATAAACTTCTGAAGTTTCCTCTTCATTTTCATCATCTTGGATATCTTCTAATTCTTCTTGAACTTCCGTTTTTTCTTCAGTCACTTCTTCATTGATAATTGCTTCTGCCTTTTTAGCATCTTCTTTAGGTGACATTGCTGCTAATTTTTCTAATAATGTCATTTTAGGTTCAGGTTCTACTTCTTCTTGAGTTTCTTCTTGATGAATAAACATTCCTTTAGAAAATTCTTCTGTTGAGTACTTAGCAACTGAATCTAATTTTATTGTTTGTTTTTCTGGATCTCTAATTTTATTTAAGATATCCATTCTCGTATTATAGCGTTCTTCTTTACCAACATTCTCTTTTACACTTTTTAAAGCTTTATCTAATTCTTCTGAACCTTCTTCCCTCATTTGTTCAAAAGTTTTAGCTTCAGTAAGAGTATCTTCAAAATGATGATCTTGTGTATCCACTTTTATATCATCTTTTTTCATAAAAGATAAAAAATCATCTGGTTCCTCTTCTTTTTCAGTTTTCACTTCATTTTGATGAGAAATACCAACTTCATCTTTTATTCCTTCTCTTAATTCTTTATATTTATCAACTCTAGAGTATCCCATATTATCACCATCCAGTTTTCATTATAGCATACTTTTTTTATTTTTCTCTATCTTTATCACTATATTTAATATATAATATAATAGAGAATAAAGGAGGATTATAAAATGGCTAAAATTACAGTAAATGAAAACTGCATCGGTTGTGGTGCTTGTACAGGTGTTGCTCCTGAAACTTTTGAAATCGGAGATGACGGATTAGCAAAAGCAATCAACGAAGACGTTGAAGCTGGTAAAGAAGCTGCTGAAACTTGCCCTGTTGAAGCAATCGAAGTTGAAGAATAGAATAAAAAACAAAGCCTCTTTAGTTAAAATTAACTAAGGGGGCTTTTATTATACTTAAATTAAATTAAAATGTTTCATAGCCTGGGTGATACCATCATCATCAACACTTCCAGTGACATAATCAGCTATTGCTTTTAGTTCATCATTTCCATTAGCCATCGCTACTGATAAAGCAACATGATTTAACATTTCTTTGTCATTACCACCATCACCAAAAGCCATTGTTTCACTCAAATCAATACCATAATAAGCTAAGAATTGATCTATTCCATTTTGTTTTGTTCCCCCGATAGGTGAAACATCACAAAATAGAGGATGCCATCTAGCTGAAATACAATGAGGCATGACTTTTAATAATTCTTTTTCTTCTTGTTCATCTACAAAACACATACATTGATAAACTTTATGATTAACGACTTGACTACAATCCCCTGCTGGATGATCATCATTATGAGTAATTCTATGAATTTCATCCACTCTTTCATCTCTCATATTAAAGTATTTTGTATTTTCTTCAGTAAAACCACATGGAAATGGTTTTACCTTTAAATAATCCAGTAATGCTTGTAAATCTTCTTTTTTAATTGTGTTTTCATAAATAAGCTTATCTTTGCTATAACAATATTGACCATTTAAAGTAATATATCCATCAAAAGGGAAATCCTGAAGAACTTCTAAACCATCTTTCCCTCTTCCTGTAGCAATAAATAACTTATATCCTTTTTCTTTTAACTTTTTTAATGTAGCAAAGGTTTCCTTTGCTACTTGATGCGTCTTAAAACTAACTAATGTTCCATCGATATCAAAAAATATTGCTTTAACCATGTTTATTCTCCTATTCAATATTGATCATTCGATCCAAACGATCTAAATATGCTTGTATTCGCATTAATTCTTTACCCTCTACTTTTTGTCCAGAATAATAGTATTCTACACCAGGTAAAAGACTGTTAGCATTAATATATTCTTTTAAATGATTAAGAGTACCTAAGTTGCCATCTACAAAGTGAATTTGTAAAGGTAATACTGCTCGAAAACTATCTTTAAAATAATTAAAATGGGTACATCCTAAAACCAATGAATGGTATTGACTTAAATCAAAGCATGATAATTCTTCTTTTAAATAGTTTTTCACTGCTTCACTATCAAACTCTTGTTTTTCAGCAAATCTCACCAACTGAGGTAAAGCCACTAAATCTACAAGATTTTTCTTATCAACTCGGTCCACTAAATCATGCATCTTTTTTCCATTTACCGTAATAGGTGTAGCACATACAAGAACCCGATAGTCACCATATAAATCAATTGCTTTTTTAACAGCCGGTTCCATTCCAATAATAGGAATAGTATATTTTTCTCTCATTATTTTTACAGCCGCACTTGTTGCTGTATTACAAGCAATAACAATAGCTTCAACTCCATGATCAATCATAAATTGAATAATTTCATCAACATAACCTATCACTTGTTCTTTTGTTTTTTCACCATAAGGAACATTTTTCTCATCTGCATAATATATATATTGATGCTCAGGCATTATTTTTAATGCCTGATGCAAAACTGATAAACCACCTATTCCTGAATCAAAAATTCCTATTTTCATCTTCTTACTTCCTTTTTACATCAGTTAAATATATTATACACAAATTAAAAATAGATGGAATTTATTTCCATCTATTTTTCTAATAAAGTCACACTTAATGTTTTTTCACTGCCATCACGGTTAACTGTCACTTTTACTGTATCACCTGCTTTTTTAGAATAAAGTGCAGTTAAGAAAGATTTATACGTTGTAATCTTTTGATCATCAAGTTTAACAATGACATCGCCTTCTTTAATGCCTGCCTTACTTGCTGCACCACCACTTACAACTTGAGCTACATAAATTCCTTCATCGCAAGAAACATGTACGCCATAACGTTGTAAATCATAAGAAGAATAATCAGATAAAGAAGCACCTTTAATACCAATAACAGGATGTGAAACTTTACCATTTTCTCTAATTTGTTTTGCACAAGTCATTACATCATTAATTGGAATTGCAAATCCCATACCTTCAACTGATTCATCAGAGAACTTCATTGAAGTAATACCAACTAATTCACCTTTCATATTAACTAAGGCTCCCCCACTATTACCTGGGTTAATTGCTGCATCAGTTTGAATAACATTCATATCCCAATCATCAACATTATCATTATTTAAATCAACCGATACTGTACGATCAGTAGCCGAAACAATACCTTGAGTTACCGTCCCAGCATATTCAATACCTAAAGGTGAACCAATCGCTAAAACTGTTTCTCCTTTATCCAATAAACTGGAATCTCCTATATTAATTGGTGTTACATCAAAATCAGGTTTACATTTCAATATAGCAACATCACTATACTCGTCTGAACCAACTACTTTAGCGTCTACATATTCATTATTTGAAAAAACAACTTGAATTTTATTAGCACCACTAATCACATGGTTATTTGTAATGATGTATGTATAACCATCTTGTTGATCATAAACAACACCACTACCGCTACCACTTTGACTATCTGATGAAGAACTTTCTCCAAATAATGATGTCGTTGTTGAATTTTCATAAACAACAACTCCTACAACACTATCACTTACTTTATTAATGACCGAAGTAGCATTCGTTTTAACATCATAATCAACATCCTTTACTGTTGTTTGTCTACTAGAAACAGTTCCATTTCCAGTATAAACCGAATAAAATACATAGCCATTCAACGCAAAAGAAGCAACAATTGCGGTAATCACAACTATCTTTAAGATTTTTTTAATTGAAATATTTTTTAAATGAGGTTTTTTATTTTCTTCCATATTATCACCTTCATACCTTTCTACGACGCTATTTATACTACGAAAAAAATGTGTCTAAATTATATCCTCATTGTGGGAAATTTTGGTATTTTCCAAAGGAATTTGAACAATAAAAGTAGAGCCTATCCCAAGTTCACTTTCCACATCAATTGTTCCCTTATTAAGTTCAACAATTCTCTTAACAATACTTAATCCTAAACCTGTTGATATCTTTGAACTTCTTGCACGATCAACTTGATAAAAGCGATCAAATATCAATGGGATTTCCCTTTTAGAAATACCTATTCCTTCATCTTGTATAATAAAAACAAACTGATTATTTTTAATTTTTGTTTTTAGATTAACAACCCCACCATTAGAATACTTAATAGCGTTAGATAATAAGTTATTAAGGATTGTTTTTACAGTTGAATAATCAATTAAAATATCTTCTTTAATATCATTTTGATAAATAAGGGAAATTTGTTTTTCTTTTGCTAGAGGATCAAATAACTCCATGCTTTCTTTTATCAATGAATTAATATTGACCCAAGTAGGCTTGATTTTTACTTGAGGTTGTTCCAACCTTGATAACTCTAAAATATCATTAATGATATTTTGCATACGATAACTTTCTTTTAATAAGATATGCGAAAATTCATCAAATGTTTCTTTAGATTTCATGCCATCTTTTCTTAAAATTTCTACGCTACCAATAATCGCAGACATGGGTGTTTTTAATTCGTGAGAAATATCTGAAAAAAACTGTTTTTGCATTTTTTCAATTTCTTTCATTTGAGAAACATCAGTAAATAAGATAATTGAACCATCAAATACAACCTTATCTCTAAATACAGGCGTTGTATCTATTTGATAATATTTATTTTCAATACAAACTACTGAATTCCATTTTCTTTCAAAAACATAGCTTTGTTCAACAACATTGAGTAACTGTCCTGTAAAAATATCTTTATATTTTTTTCCTCTTAAATGTTC
Organism: Coprobacillus sp. AF33-1AC; assembly: GCF_003475785.1. Taxonomy (NCBI): domain Bacteria; kingdom Bacillati; phylum Bacillota; class Erysipelotrichia; order Erysipelotrichales; family Coprobacillaceae; genus Coprobacillus; species Coprobacillus sp. AF33-1AC. The sequence goes on from NZ_QRQB01000015.1 coordinate 51,202, forward strand.
TATTTGAAAAGCATTTCTAAAACTTTGATTAGTAAAAATGATAATGCCATCTTTATCAATAAAAATCATTGGTAAATTCATTGTTTTAATTAAATGATTTAAAACTTTATAATGAAATTTGTTTTCTCCTGCCACTTCTTTTAGTTCATGATCCATTTCACGTCGATATTGTTTTAAAGAACTTTCAAATCTCGTCTTTTCACCATAAACAATAATTAAAATAGCAGCTAAAAGTCCTAATATATAGGCTGGACTGTACCTGAAATCAACAACCGATAAAACAAAAGCAATAAAGCCACATAAAATAATTTTCCAATATAGTTTACCCATCTTTTTTCACCAACTTATAGCCAACTCCTCTCACTGATAAAAAAGATACCTGGGATTCCTTAAGCTTACTTTTCAATTTAAAAATATGAACATCAACAATACGTGTATCCCCATCATATTTAAATCCCCATATAGACTTAAGTAACGTTTCACGAGAAATTGCTTCCTCTTTATGTTCAAGAAACATTTTTAATACATCGTATTCAACTTTGGTCAAAACAACATTTTTATCACCAACATAAGTTTCATGCTTGTTTAAATCCATTTTTACATCTTCAAATTCTAGCATACCTCTAAAATGTTTATGAAATCTTCTTAAATGAGCTTCAATTCGTGCTATTAAAACAGCAGATTGAAAAGGCTTTGTAAGATAATCATCTGCCCCAGCCTCTAGACCTTTAATAATATCATCTTGTTCACTTCTCGCTGTTAATAAAATAATAGGTTTAATATAACCTTGGTTCCTTGCTTCTTTAATAATAGTAATTCCATCTTTTACTGGTAACATCCAATCAACTAATACTAAATCATATTCTTGAGATAAAATTGTTGATACTGCATCTTTACCATCATATAAACTATCTACTTGATATTCTTTTTGTTTCAATTCATAAGAGATAATCTTATTAATTGAAACATCATCCTCTATAATTAATAATTTATTCATCTTTACCTTCATATCTTTCTATTATTCTTTGAACAACAGGATGTCTAACTACATCCATTGCGCTCAAACGAATAAAAGAAATTCCTTTAACTCCTTCTAAAATATCAATGGCGTTAATTAATCCTGAACGTACTCCTCGAGGTAAATCAATTTGTGTGACATCTCCAGTAACAATCATCTTAGAGTGAAATCCTAAACGTGTTAAAAACATTTTCATTTGATTATCCGTTGTATTTTGGGCTTCATCTAAAATAACATAGGCATCTTCTAACGTTCTTCCACGCATATAGGCTAAAGGCGCAATTTCAATAATCCCCTTTTCAATTAATCTTTCAGTTTGTTCTACCCCTAACATATCATGGAGTGCATCATATAAAGGACGTAAATATGGATCTACTTTTTCCTTTAAATCGCCTGGTAAAAAACCTAAGCTTTCTCCTGCTTCTACTGCCGGTCTTGTAAGTACTATTTTCTTTACACGATTATTTTTTAAAGCATCTACCGCAAAAACAACAGCTAAATAAGTTTTACCAGTTCCTGCTGGACCAATCCCAAAAACAACATCATTATTTTTTAAAGCATGGTAATAAGCTTTTTGCCCCATTGTTTTAGGATAGATCATCTTTCCACTACTTGTCTTTGCTATTTTAATATTATATAAATCCGGCATTTGCTCTAAATTTCCTTTATGAGCTAATTTTATAGCATAAACGATGTCCCTTTTAGAAAGAGTCACTCCCTTTTTAATCAGTTTCATTAATGCTTGAACAATTTGTTTTACTTCTTGAATCTTTTCTTCAGTTCCATTTATCATCAATTCATCGCCACGAAGTGATATAGTCACATCTAAAGATTCTTCTAACATTGTTAAATTTTCATCTTGACTCCCGCTTAAATTAGCTAAATTTTCAATATTATACTCTTCTAGCTTAATAATACTTTTCATTTATTTCTCCTCAACTGATATCTCTTCAATAAAAACATAATACATCTTTAATACTAATTTCTTCCCTATTATATCATAAGATAAAACTTTTTCTTTATCGATTTTTGCATTTGCTGGTATTTGCATTCTTGTCTTAAATAATAAATAACTAAACCCATCTTCTTTCTTTAATCGTTTTAAATCAATACTAGATGTATAAATATGATAAGTATATCCTTTAATTATACCATAAGTAGGAATCATTTGAATCTTGCCATCTGTCGATTCAATTTCATTACTAATTAAAATATCACCTTTTTTTACATAATCATTAACCTTAACTAAAATATTTCCTTGAGCCACCTCTATACTTTGTACTATTGCATCACATTTAGAAACAATATTACAATATTTTTCTTTTACCTTTTGACTAGTAATCGCTTGACTATAGCGAATATGAAATACACACCCGTTTTGATATATATTTAAATAATCTATCTCTTTAAGATAGTCATCTTTAATAAGTTCGTAAAGATGATCTATTTGACTATAACTCATTTGTTTTTTTAGAATTGTTATATTTTGTTTATCTAAATAAGAAGATAAGCGTTGATTTAACTGATGATTAGGACCATCAATTTTTATTTTTAATATAAATGAAGGCAAGATCATTAAAGTAAGAATAAAAGATAATGTTAAAAAAAGGTAGTCTCCTTTTACAAGCAACAACAAATAATGAAACACACCTATACTTCTTTTAATACTAAGATGACATGCTTTAACTTTATGACGTTGATAAATGGGAGTATAAAAACGATAAACTTGATGGTCAATCTTTCTTAAGGAATAAAGAGATATATGTTTTTCTTTCATTTGTAACAACAGGTCATCAATATGATCTGTTGTTACAACAATCTCATCATAGCCTAATTTCATGTAAAAATAATTTGTTTTAATTGACCACGAACGAGTATTTCATCAAAACTATAATATTGAATTTGTAAATCTTGACCCATTATCTTTATAATTGAATCATTCATTTTTATTTCTAATAAACAGTCTTCTAAAGTAATAATTGACTGATAATACTTAATTAAAATACGATTGTGTTGAATATAAATCATTGATACCACCGATATATTCTATGATTAGAAAATCATATTTAGACATATAAATCATTTATCTACTACTAATAATTTTATTTCATATTAATAATTTTTTATGATATAATACAAACAAAGAGGTCTTATTATGGAAAATCAATTTATAAACAATAAAAATGATATTTTAAAAATATTAAAGTCTTTTCCTTTTATTGATGAAGCTTATTTATTTGGCTCATATGCCTATGGAAAACCACATCAAGAAAGTGATATTGATTTGTGTGTTGTTGTAAAAAATGGTTATGACACAGGAGAAAATTTTGAGAAAATTAATTTTGCTTTATTTTCATTTCTATGTAATCGAGGTGTAGCTCACGATCTCATCATGCTTGATCAAAAAACAAAAGAAGATAAAAAAAATGATAAAAAATATGTATATTATCCTATTTTTCATCAAGGTAAAAAAATTATGTAGGAGGCATTATGATATATATAACCGGTGATACCCACGGTCATCAAGATCGTTTTGTAGCATTTAATCGTTATTTAAAAAAAGGGGATATTTTGATTATTCTCGGTGATTTTGGATATTTGTTTAAAAATAATCAAGCAGAGCATGATTTTTTAGACTATCTTTCTACTTTACCTTATACCATATGCTTCATTGATGGTAATCATGAAAACTTTAGCTATTTGAATCAATTACCTGTTACTTATTGGAATGGTGGAAAAGTTCACCAATTAAAAAGCAATATCTATCACTTGATACGAGGACAGATTTTTACTATTGATCAAAAAACATTTTTTACTATGGGAGGTGCCTTTTCAATTACCCGACACATGGGAATAAAAAATTATAACTGGTGGGAAGACGAATTGCCTCGTCACCAAGATTATGATGAAGCTTATTTTAATTTAGAAAAGCATCATTTCCATGTCGACTACATATTAACCCATACTTGTCCTAAAAGTGTCATCTATCAAATGGATCAAATACCGGTAAAAGGTGATATGACTTTAATAGAATTTTTAGAACTCATAGAAAAAATTACTGATTATAAGCATTGGTACTTTGGTCATTTTCACATTGATCAAAAGATAGCTAAAAACATGGATTGTCTACTTTTTAAAATGATAGAATTAGAAACAAAGAAACAATATGATACCTATGAATAAAAAAAACCTACAGGTTAACCTGTAGGTTCATTTTTTATCTTTTTTTATTGTTTTTTCTTGCAGCTTCAGATTTTAATTTTCTTTTTAAACCTGGTTTAACATAGAATTCTCTTTTACGAGCTTCAGCAAGGGTACCTGTTCTAGATACTTGTCTTTTAAAACGACGTAATGCATCATCTAAAGATTCATTTTCTCTTACTACTGTCTTTGCCATGAATGATTCCCCCCTTTAACTCTAACATACATTTTGTATTATATAGACAAACGTATATAAATGCAAGAAAATATTTATTTTTTTGCAAATAATTTATAATGTTCTCTGCCTATGATATTTCTTGTAAGAAAATATCATTAAATTTCTTTATTAACTGCTTTTGCAATTGGTTTTAATTCTTCCATTAATTGAGCAAATTTCGCTGGTTTTAA
>NZ_QRQB01000016.1:0-53130 GCF_003475785.1 Coprobacillus sp. AF33-1AC
AAAAACCTATATCTTTATGTAAAGGTATAGGTTTGTCAACAATCTGAGAGAAATAGTTTTGACTATTTCTCGTTATTTAAGTTTTTAAAGGCTGTTGATAACATAAGTTTAATACGGTTTAACTGGTTAACTTCACTTGCACCTGGATCGTAGTCAATTGCTACAATGTTACTTTCAGGATATTTTTTACGTAAAGCCTTAATCGCTCCTTTACCAGTAACATGGTTAGGTAGACAACCAAATGGTTGCATACATACAATATTTGGTGCTCCTGATTCAATTAACTCTATCATTTCCCCAGTTAAGAACCAACCTTCTCCTGTTTGGTTACCGATTGAAACAATTTCATTTGCTTTTTTAGCTAAATGATCAATTGAAGCAGGTGGATCAAATCGATTAGATTTCTTCAATGCTTTAATCATATCTTTTCTTAAGTAATCAACAGCTTTAACACCAAAGTTACATAAACGGGCTGCATTTTTAGTAGCATTAAAATGTTCGTGTTCAAATTGTGTGCTATAGAAACAATATTGGAAGAAGTCAATTAAATCTGGCATGACTGCTTCGCCACCTTCTCTTTCAATAATATCAACAATTTGATTATTTGCTGTTGGATGGAATTTAACTAGGATTTCTCCTACTAAACCAACTCTTGGTTTTTTAATATCTAATAAAGGTAATTCATCAAATTCTTTAACAATTTGATAAACATTCTTTTTAAATTCTTTTAAACTTCCATTACATACATTTTGATTACAACGTTCTAACCATGATTCATATAATTCATTAGCACTATTTTTCTTAGCTTCATATGGTCTTACACGATAAAGAACACGCATAAATAAGTCACCATACATTGCCCCAATAATAACCTTTTTAGCTAGACTATATGTAATTTTGAATCCTGGGTTAGATTCAATTCCTTGTAAGTTAGCACTGATAACCGGAACTTGTTCCATTCCTGCATCTTTTAATGCTTTTCTAATAAAGGCAATATAGTTGGTAGCACGACATCCTCCACCAGTTTGCGAGATAATAACTGCTGTTTTATTGATATCATATTTTCCACTTGTTAATGCTTCCATCATTTGTCCAGCTACTAAAATACTTGGATAACATGCATCATTATTTACATATTTTAAACCAGCTTCAATAGCACCTTTATCTACTGATGGTAAGACAACTAAATTATAACCACTGTTTTGCATTGCTTTTTCTACAAATTGGAAATGAATTGGTGACATTTGAGGACATAAAATAGTCCATCCTTGTTCTTTCATTTCTTTTGTAAATGGGACTTTAGTTGGCTGATAACGTGGTGGTAAAGTTTCCGTTTGTTCTTGTTTTAAGATTGTTGCTTTTAAAGAACGGATACGAATACGAATAGCTCCTAAGTTACTTCCTTCATCAATCTTAATTAAAGTATAGATTTTATGACGAGCATTTAAGATTTCAGCAACTTGATCAGCAGTCACTGCGTCTAAACCACATCCAAATGATGTTAATTGGATTAATTGTAATTGTGGTTGGGTAGAAACAAATGAAGCTGCATGATACATTCTTGAGTGATATGTCCATTGATCTACAACACGCAATTCATCAAGTTCTTGATCTAAATGACAAACACTGTCTTCTGTAAGAACCGCCATTCCTTCACCAGTAATCAAATCAGCAATACCATGATTAATTTCTGGGTCAACATGATAAGGTCTACCTGATAAAACAACCCCCATCATATTGTTTTCTTTTAGATATTTTAAAACAGTTTCTCCTTGTTCTCTAATATCTAATCGACATTGTTGTAATTCTTGATAAGCATGTTCAATTGCTTTTTTTAGTTCACTATCTTTAATTTGGAATGATTTAAATTCATCTTTTAAGTTAGTAAACATTGTCTTTTTATTACTTAAATCCATAAATGGATTTCTAAAAATAATTTGATCTTCTTCTAAATGATCTACGTTATTTCTAATAACTTCAGGATAAGAAGTGACAACTGGACAGTTATAATGGTTTCCTTGATGAATATTTTCTATTCTTTCATAAGCTACTGATGGATAGAATATGTATTTAATTCCTTTTTCAATCAATGACTCAATATGTCCATGAACTAATTTAGCTGGATAACATACACTTTCTGAAGGAATTGTTTCAATTCCTTTTTCATATATCTTTTTACTTGAACGAGGAGATAAAACAACTCTAAATCCTAAATCAGTAAATAATGTATGCCAGAAAGGATAGTTTTCATACATATTTAATACTCTAGGAATACCTACCGTACCACGATATGCCTTTTCATTAGATAAAGAACGATAGTTAAAGATACGACGATATTTATAATCATATAAGTTTGGTAATTTTTTAGATACTGGAGGTAAGTTTGCTCCTCTTTCACATCTATTACCACTGATATGTTCACTACCATCATTAAATGTAGAAACTGTTAACATACAATGGTTAGTACATTTTTGACAATAACGAATAGAACTATCATATGTAAATTCATTTAATTGTTGGCGATTTAAAATTGTTGAGCCTTTTCCTTCATCACGTTCTCTTGCTAGTAAAGCAATTCCAAATGCTCCCATTAATCCTGCAATATCAGGACGAATAGCATGAATACCTGTTTCTTGTTCAAAGGCACGTAATACTGATTCATTATAGAATGTTCCCCCTTGAACTAATACTGATTGACCAATACTTTCTGGTGATCTTAATTTAATAACTTTATATAGTGCATTTTTAATAACTGAATAAGCTAAACCGGCTGAGATATCTTCTATCTTAGCACCTTCTTTTTGTGCTTGTTTTACTTTAGAATTCATAAATACCGTACAACGTGATCCTAAGTCAATTGGGGCTGTTGATTCTAATGCTAGATTAGCAAAATCTTGTACGTTATATCCTAATGATTTAGAAAATGTTTCGATAAATGAACCACATCCTGATGAACATGCTTCATTTAATAAGATATCTTGAATAATACCATCTTCTATTTTAATTGCTTTCATATCCTGACCACCAATATCAAGAATGAAAGAAACATCTTCTTTAAAATATTTAGCTGCTGTAAAGTGAGAAATTGTTTCTACTTCACTGGTATCTAATTTAAATGCTGCTTTAATTAAAGCTTCACCATACCCTGTTGATCCTGCATAAGCGAGTTCAACACCCTCAGGCATGACATCATATAATTCGTTTAATATCTTAACTACAACTTGAATAGGGTTTCCTTCATTAGAAGAATAGAAAGTATATAAGACTGATCCTTGATCATCAATTAATACAGCTTTAGATGTTGTAGATCCTACATCAATTCCTAAATAAGCTTTACCTTGATATGTTTTTAAATCATTTTTCTTTACTTTTGTATGATAATGACGTTCTCTAAATTCTTTTTTATCTTCTTCAGATTCAAATAATGGTTTTAATGTTTGAGTTTCATCATGAATACCATCTTTTAGATTTTCTAATTCAGTAACAAGATGTGCTAATGATGTTGTTTTAATTTTATCTTCTTTAGATAAAATACATGCTCCCATCGCCACAAATAATTGTGAATTTTGAGGGAAAATAATATCTTCATCTTTTAGATTTAAGGTATCTATAAAACGTTGACGTAATTGATCTAAGAAATATAATGGTCCTCCTAAAAAAGCAACTTTTCCACGAATTGGTTTTCCACAAGCTAAACCACTAATAGTTTGATTGACAACAGCTTGGAAAATACTCATTGCAATATCTTCTTTATTAGCCCCTTCATTAATTAAAGGTTGTATATCAGTTTTAGCGAAAACCCCACAACGTGATGCTATTGGATAAATCTGAGTATAATCTTTAGCTAATTCATTTAAACCTCCTGCATCAGTTTGTAATAAAGATGCCATTTGGTCAATGAATGCTCCTGTTCCTCCGGCACATGTACCGTTCATACGTTGTTCTAATGAAGATTCAAAATAAGTAATTTTTGCATCTTCACCACCTAATTCAATTGCTACATCACATTCAGGAATATAGGTTTCTACTGTCTTAGTACAAGCAATCACTTCTTGTACAAATTCAACATCTAAGTATTTTGATAATGATAAACCACCTGATCCAGTCATCACAACATTAACTGGTAAATCACCAAATTGGTCTTTGACTTCTTTTAATAAGGTTTCAATTGTTGCTTTTACATCAGAAAAGTGGCGCATATATTTTGAAAAAACACATTCACCTTGTTCATTTTCTAAATAAATCTTGACTGTCGTACTTCCTACGTCAATCCCCATATAATACTTCTTATCCATTTTTCTCCTCCTTATTGAGATTGTTTTTCATCTTATTTACCACATTAAAAAAACAATCAATCTCTTCTGGATTCAATCCTTGAATTAATTTTAATTCGATATCTTTTTTTCTCTCTGTAATACTTTGACTTATACATAACGCTTTTTCCGTAACCACCAATTTTTTTAACCTTGCATCATAGTTTACTTCTTCCTTTATAATATAACCTTGTTGTTCTAATGAATGAAGTAAACCTGTAGCAGTTGAACGACGAATATCAAATTCTCTTTCAATATCTTTTTGAAAAACATCTTCTTCACTACTCAATAAATAAGCAAGGATTAATCCTTGCGGTCCTGATATTTTTTCATTTGGCTGATTACAAATTCCATTTAACTTTCTACCAATTAATCTTGATAGAATCATAATTTCTAATCCGACACCTTTATGCATTTTTTTCTCCTTTTGTTAGGTCGCTAACATTATACTTTTTTATTCCTTAATGTCAATAAATAAGCCAAAATAAAAGTAGACAAAATTGTCTACTCATCTTTAAATAATGCTCTACCAATACGAATATATGTTGCTCCATGTTTTAATGCTTGATGATAGTCATTAGACATTCCCATTGATAACTGATTAAGTTCATACATTGGATAATCTTTTTGTAATCTTTGAAGTAATGCTTGTGTTTGTGCAAAATACTTTTCTGTTTCAGTCTCATCAATGTTAGGTGCCATCATCATGAGTCCTTTTACATCAATATGTTTATACTGTTGAACTTGTTGGAAAACTTCATCTATTTCTTCAACTTCAAAACCATGTTTACTTTCTTCTTTAGCAATATTGACTTGAATTAATACCGGCATCACTAAATCATGTTTTGCTGCCTGTTTTTCAATTTCTTTCATTAACGAATAACGATCTACAGCATGAATTAACTTAACTTTATCAATAATGTATTTTACTTTATTAGGTTGTAATGTTCCAATAAAATGAAAATCACCTTGACCATGATATTTTTCATATTTATCTAGAAAAGCTTGTACTCTATTTTCTCCAAAACATTGAACACCTAATGCTTCTAACTTTTCGATTTCTTTTTCATCTACATATTTTGTTGCTGCAACAAGTGTTGCTGGTTGTACTTCATTAAGTATTTGTTTTACTGCTGTTTCATTTACTATCATATTATCACCGTTCCTTTAATCATTATCTATTGTAAAACGAAACCAGGGTTATTGTCTAGGTTTTGTTTTTTATAAACTGTCCATTATTTTTTAGGCAAATTGGCTATTTTTTTAATGACAGTATAGTGATAACATAGGTTCAAGTTTTATAGAGGGGGAAAATAAAAATGAATAATAAAACTTTAAAGATTGCAACCGTAGGGTTAATGGCAGCTTTAGCTTACATTAGTTTTACATTCTTGCAAATAAAGATTCCAACACCTGGGGGTTATACTTCTTTCCATTTAGGAAATACCTTTGTTGTTTTAGCTGCCTTATTAGTAGGTGGTGTACCTGGTGGAATTGCTGGTTCTATTGGTATGGGAATTGGGGATTTACTAGATCCTATTTATGTTACATATGCGCCTAAGACAATTATTTTAAAATTAATGATTGGGGTTGTCACTGGACTTGTTGCTCATCATGTGTTTCACGTGAAGGAATTAGAAGGAAAAAGATTATATATTGCAGTAATTGTTTCAAGTATTGCTGGTTTATTCTTCAATGTTGTTGGAGAACCATTATTTGGATACTTCTATAACAGTGTCATTCTTGGTGCACCAGCAGATGCAGCAAAAGCACTTGCAGCATGGAATGGTATCACAACTTCAACAAATGCAATTATTAGTGTTATCGTTGCTTCATTATTATATATAGCTATTCAACCAGCATTAAAGAAATCTGGTTTACTTGATAAATTAGCTCCAAAAAAATAACAAGGTTCACATTGAACCTTGTTTTAATTTTATTCTTTCTGACTCTTTTTTTAATACCTTCATCAGTATAGGGGCACATATTAAATAGAAGAAGAAATTTCCAACAGCGTGAAACGTATCAAATAAAAGACCTGCTGTATAATAAACAATATATAAAGCTGGACCACCTAACATAAGCTGTTCTAATGAAACAACTATTCCAAATGCATAACCCATAAAAAATGAAAATATCGCCATAGGGAACACTTTCGGTTCCTTATTTATTTTCTTTAAAAAATCTAATAAAATTTGCGTTATTAAACAAATAACAACCCATGCAAGTATTTGAAAGAACGTCCATGTTCCCATTCCTAAAAACAAATTAGAAACAACTGTCGTCACTATACTTAATTTTACTCCAAAAGATAAACCAAATAACATAACAGAAATAATAATAATGGATGTTACTGGTTTAATGTTCGGTAATGCTTGAAGATATATTCTTGAAGCAATATTCACTGCTGCTAATATTCCTATTAAACTTATTTCCTTTACTTTATCTGAATTCATTTTTTATTCCTTTAATTATAATTGACATAGCGCCATACAATTTTATCATTATTTTCTAAACTATAATAACCACATGATTTATTGGGAAATACTCCATTAACACTATACATCCATCCCGACATATTACCATGTTGTTTTTCGAATAAATCGCCAATACCTTTTACATATATTTTACTTCCGTAAACACCTAGTCCATTTTGTGATGCAACTTTAGTCAAAACATCATAAACACTTGTTCCTTTTTCAACATTAACATTTCCACTCATCATTAAGTTTCCCATTCCATAAACTTGAATGCTCACATTTATTGCTTCTTCATTTGGGGTTTGAGATGTTGACTGATGATTTGATTGATTATTGTTTGTTGATTGACTTCCAGATTGTACTTGGTTATTTTGTGATGTACTGGTTTCACTATGACTCGATTTGTTTGCTTCATTACTTTTATTACTTGATGATGATGTTGTACTTTTGGAAGTACTTTGATTAGCCTCGTTACTAACAACATTACTTTGAGAATCTACATTTTTACTCTCCTCATTTTCTTGTTGATTAGTATCTTCTTTTTTTACTTTCTTTTTCTTAGTATTCTTTTGACTTATAGTATCTTTTTGTACTATCGATTGATTTTGATAATTTCCTGTGATTCCATTGTAAAATGAAAAACCACCTATAAAAACAAAAGAAATTGTAATAAAAATTATTACAATTCTTTTACTTAAATCTAATGCTTTAAATTTATTAACAAGCTTTTTCATTTTCTTTTCTTAATACTAAGAATAATCCTGCTGAAATCATAGATAATGAAACAAATACAGTAACACTTGTATTATCTCCAGTTTTTACAGCAGTAGCTGTTTGATCTTTTTTTGGTGATTGACTATCGTTTTTATTTTCTGTTTGAGTTGGAGTTTGAGCAGGTTTAACTTCTACTCTTGTTAATGTTGAATCAGGATTTCCATAACCGATTGCTTTATAAATTACGCTACCGTTAATAATAGTACCCATTGCTCTTGCAGCATCTTGAGTAGCATATCTATTTTCTTCTCCTGCATTATTGTACCAAAATGATCCTGTATCAGTATTTTGATAATTTAATAAAACATCAATTTGATTTGAATTATTTTTATTGTATAAACCATTTAATAAGTCATCTCTATTATATACAGATAATCCTTCAATTGCACAAGCTTGACTATCTGGGTTAACTGATCCATAATCAGGAAATCCTACATCATTTTGTTGTTCTTTTAAATATCCAATTGCTTTTTGAATAGTTGAAGAATATTGTTTTTTCCCTGCAATACTTAAAGCTTCAATACCCCAACCAGTAACATCACATCCTGAATTCTTTTTAGTTGAATCATAGTAGTCAAAATTCCAAAATCCACCATCTTCATTAATATCTGAGGCGATATGGTTTGCAACTAATTGGACTTTAGATGATGAAACTGATTCTAAAGCAAGTAATCCCCAAATATCAATGTTGCTTCCTAACTTTTTACCAAAACATCCCTTATCATCTATTTTGCTTTCTAATTCATTTACTAAATTTACTGATGAACCATTAATAGTTAAATTTGTAGGATCTTTCTTTAATAATTTTGCAACAATGATTTCTTTGGCAAGTGCATTTACAGTTGATATATTCCCATTTAAATTTGATTCAAAATCAGAAATATCAAAATCATCTTCTACTTCTCCACCTAAAGCTTCATAAGCAATCATATCATTGAGATAATCTCCTAAATTATTATAAGTTTGCCCATAATATTCATAAGTACTATATTTTGTTAAACCATTTTTCTTATAATAAGCTTTTACTTTATCTGCTGCATCTAACAATTTGTTTGTATCATATGTATTTGCTGCTGATACACCAGATATTGCAGTCATAAAACATAGTACAGATATCATAAGACTGCAAATAATTTTTTTCATTTTCATGTTCTTTCCCCTTTCAAATTAAATAACTTCTAAATAAAAAACTAGGCATAGTTATCCTAGTTAAAATCTAGAAGAACTACTTTATACTCCGTAAAGTGTATCCTTAGATATAGGCAAGTATTCCGACTCTGTTTCATTGTTTAAGCGTCTTCCCAGTTTTCCAGTGACTTTTGCTTATTCTCCACATTACGGCGGCGGGACCGTTCAGGTATTTCACCTGATTCCTTCTTAATTCAAGATAGTGTAAATATATTGAAACCTATAAATATTATTCAATTTTACTTTGTACTTGCCTATTATAATATATATCTTTTTAAAAATATAGTCATAATTAAAAAAACGCATGGTTTCATGCGTTCTTTTTACTATCTAATTGTTGTACCGTTAGGTAAGTCTCCAGCATCTAATACACCTAATACTTTTTTATCTCCACCTGCAAGAATCATACCTTGAGATTCTACACCTCTAAGTTTTGCAGGTTTTAAATTAGATACTACTACAACTTTTCTTCCTACAAATTCTTCTGGTTTGTATAGTTCAGCAATACCACTTACAATTTGTCTTGGTTGATCTTCACCAATATCAATTTGACTTACTAATAATTTATCTGCATTAGGATGTTTTTCACATTTTAATACTGTTCCTACTTTTAATTCTATTTTAGAGAAATCATCAATTGTAATTTCTTCTTTTGTTTCTAATTTTTCTTTTGCTTTTTTAATAGATGCTTTTTGCTTAGCTTCTATTTCAGATACTTTTTTAGCAATTTCTTTAGGATCCAATCTTGCAAATAACATTTCTGGTTTTTCAACTACTTTAGTACCAGATTTATATACACCAAATTCTTTTAAACTATCAAAATCTCTAGCATCTGTATTAATTTGATCTAAGATTTTTTGAGCTGTAGATGGAATATATGGAACTAACATAACCGCACTAAAACGAATAGCTTCAATTAAGTTATATAAAACTGTAGCTAAACGATCTTTTTTAGTTTCATCTTTAGCTAATGCCCATGGCATAGTTTCGTCAATGTATTTATTTGTTCTTCTTAATAAATTAAAGATTTCATCTAATGCATTTGATGCTTTATATTCATCCATTTTTTCAATGGCTTTTGCTGGCATTGCTAGTGCTAGATCTTTTAATTCTTGATCAACATCTTCAGATACGTTTTTATTTTCAACAATACCCCCAAAATATTTATTAGACATAGCTATTGTACGATTAACTAAGTTACCTAATACATTAGCTAAATCACTATTAATTCTTTCTACTAATAAATCCCATGTAATACTTCCATCATTATCATATGGAATTTCATGTAATACATAATATCTAACTGCATCTACACCAAATAAATCAACTAAGTCATCAGCATAAATAACATTACCTTTTGATTTAGACATTTTACTTTCACCTTGTAATAACCAAGGATGACCAAATACTTGTTTTGGTAAAGGAATATCTAATGCCATTAACATAATTGGCCAGTAAATTGTATGGAATCTAACAATATCTTTACCAATTAAATGTAAATCTGCAGGCCAATACTTTTTATATAAGTCACCATGATTTCCATCAACGTCATAACCTAATCCTGTAATATAGTTTGTTAAGGCATCAATCCATACATACACAACATGTTTTGGATCAAAGTCAACTGGAATAGACCATTTAAATGATGTACGAGATACACATAAATCTTGTAAACCTGGTTTTAAGAAGTTATTCATCATTTCATTTTTTCTTGATACAGGTTGAATAAATTCTGGATGTTCTTCAATATGTTTAATTAAACGATCTTGATATTTGGATAATTTAAAGAAATAAGCTTCTTCTTTTGCATCATGTACCGGTCCACCACAATCAGGACATTTACCATCTACTAATTGTGATTCTGTGAAAAATGATTCACATGCTGTACAATATTTACCTTCATAATGTCCTAAATAAATATCACCTTGATCATATAATTTTTTAAAAATCTTTTGAACTTGTTTTTCATGATATTCATCAGTTGTACGCATAAAACGATCATATGTTGTATCCATCATATCCCAAATACGTTTTACTTCACCAGCTACTTTATCAACATAAGCTTTAGGTTCAATTCCTGCTTCATTGGCCTTAATTTCAATTTTTTGTCCATGTTCATCTGTACCAGTTTGAAAATAAACATTGTAACCTTCTTGTCTTTTAAATCTCGCTATTGCATCAGCTAAAATAATTTCATATGTATTTCCAATATGAGGTTTACCTGATGTATAAGTAATTGCAGTTGTTAAATAAAAATCTTTTTTTTCTTTCATACTTTCCTCCCAATAAAAAAATCGTCCTTCTGTAAAAGGACGAATAATCGCGGTACCACCTTTTTTACATACAATACAATGTATGTCACTCAAAACTTTAACGCAGTTAACGTTTATCCTTAACTATTCAGGATAACTGCTCATGGCCCATCACATAAAGCTAACTACTAGTTTTCACCAACCACTAGTTCTCTAAAAAGTATTACTTTATCATTTTCCAATCTTTGCATTTTTCATACTATTAAACTTTATCAAACTCTAATTTAAAAGTCAACTTTATGCTTGTTAACACTATTATTTTAACCAATAATGTTTCACGTGAAACATTATTGATGATATTCTTTGTAAACAGCATTTTTATTTAGACTTCTTTGTTTTGCAACTTCCTTGATTGCATCTTTTGTTGACATACCCTTTTCAATATACATATCAACATCTTCTTTAATTGTTGTCTCAAATTCAATGACTTCTTCTTGTTCATTATTTCCTTCAACAACAATTACCATTTCACCTTTTAATTCATCTACAATTTCTAATACTTCTGAGATTGTTCCACGAATAATTTCTTCATGTTTCTTAGTTAGTTCTCTACATAATGAAATATGTCTATCTCCTAAAATTTTATGCATTAAATTTAATGTCTTTTTAATTCTATGTGGTGATTCATAATATACGATTGTTTCTTTATAATTTTTTAAACTTTCTAATTCTTTCTTTTTTTTCTTGTCTAAATGATCTAAGAATCCATAAAACATAAACGGTTGTGGCGTAATACCTGAAACTACCAAAGCATCTAAGCATGCATTAGCACCACTGATTGGTACTACATTAATGTTTTCGTTAATGCAAGCTTTAACCAACTCATATCCAGGATCAGAAATAGCTGGATATCCTGCATCACTTACCAAAGCTATATCGTTACCTTCTTTTAATAATGAAATTAATTTAGGTATTGACTTCTCTATATTGTGTTCATGATGAGAAATAAGTTTTGTTGAAATATTAAAATGATTAAGTAACTTAATAGTATTACGTGTATCTTCTGCAGCAATATAATTGACTTCTTCTAATATTTTTAATGATCTGATTGTCATTTCATCTAGATTACCTATTGGTGTAGCAACAATATATAATGTAGATAAATTGTTTTCAAAACTTTTTTGTCTATTCATCAATAATCTCTCCAAACATTTTTCTTACTTCATTACTGTAACTTCCATCGTCATTATGAGCATATAAAGGTGGTTCTATTTTTATTCCTTTTTTACCTTTAAATATTCCTTCAACTAAAAGTACATGAGAATCTCTATTTACTTTAGGATATACAAAACGTATTCTTTTAGGCTCAATATCATACTTTTGCATAAGATTCAATATTTCAATCATGCGATCTGGTCGATGAACCATTGCCAAACGTCCCTTGTTATCTAATATTCGTGCAGCACTTTTTATAATACCTTCAAGATCAATTTTGATTTCATGTCTTGCAATTGTTAGATATTCATTTTCATTTAAATTACTATCCTCATCAACTCTAAAAAATGGTGGATTACAAACAACTAATTGAGCTTTTGTATTACAATCAATAACATGATTTGCTATATCATCATGAATGATTTCAATTTGGTCATTTAGTTGATTCATTGATACATTTTTTTTAGCTAAATCTGCTGCTTCTTCTTGTATTTCGATTCCTGTTATGTGTTTATGAGTTCTTTTTGATAACAATAAAGGAATTGCAGCATTGTTAGTACCAAAGTCAACAATTTCCTTTACATCTTTATTAATTGTACAGAAGTTTGCAAGTAAAACAGTATCCAAAGAAAAATGGAACATGTCCTTTCTTTGGATAATCTTAAGATCTTTATGTGCTAATAGATAGTTAAGTATTTCGTTATCGTTCATTTTTTTTACCTTTATGTACATGATGATTATTGTTATGATTATTATTATTTTTATCAAATGTAATCTCATCTAAACTAACAAAGATAACTCCATTTTTTGAGTCAATCTTTACTAAATCACTAATAACATTAAGTCCTAATACTTTAACATCATTTCCTTCATATTTCACTTTTGATCCAATTTTAGGAAATCTTTTCTTTTCTTGAGTATAAATATCATCCTCATATTTTAAACAACATAATAATCTACCACAAGCACCTGATATTTTATCAATATTAATCGCAAGCATTTGATTTTTTGCCATGTTAATAGAAACACCATTAAATTCGCCAAGCATTGTTGAACAACAAAGTGGTAAACCACATGTACCAATTCCACCAACAACCTTAGCCTTATCTCGGGGACCAATTTGTCTTAACTCAATACGACATCTAAATACAGTAGCTAATTCTTTAAGTAATTCTCTGAAGTCAACTCGATCGTCTGATGTATACATAAAGATAATCTTAGCCTTATCTAACGTATATTCGCATTTAGTTAATTGCATGTTAATATCATAACGAGAAACGATTTCTTTACATGTTTCTAATGCTTTTTGAGCATCAATTAAGTTTTTTTCAAAATTATCAATATCTCTTTTTGTTGCTTTTCTTAAAATATGTTTAAGTTCTGTATCTAAATCGAACTCTGATAAATCTTTTAATTCTTGAGATATTTCCCCTAACTCAAGACCTCTAGCAGTTTCAACAACTACATTTTCACCTTTATCTAATAATAGATCAGTAGAGAAATAATATACTTTACCAGCGTTCTTAAATTTTACACTTGCTAGTTTTTTTTCAGCCATATGCATATCCTTTCTATAATCTAAACATCATACTATCCATAAGTAATGAAATATTCGCATTTGTATCTATAAGATACAAAGTTTCTAATACTAATTCAATCTTCTTAATTATATCATCATTGTCAAATTCTAGCGACTTAAATAAATCTATATGATTAACATAATATATAAATTCTTGATTATGTTTCACGTGAAACATATCTTTTAACGCAAGCGTTAATAAACGTAAAAATAATTTTATACTGTCCTTATCTTTATATGTCTTTAAAAGATTAGTTTGTGTATTAATAATAAGATTTTCTCTTTTAGTAAATAAATCTTCAACAAAATTAATCACTTGTAAAATAATATAATCGAGTTTTTCATCATCATACTGGTCAATAGCATCTACATCTCTAGTTAAATCAGATAAGATATTTGCTTTTTCTTGATCAATACCTTTTTCAATGAGTCGATTGATAAATTCTAATTGACTATCAGGTTTAAGTTCAATCACTTCACATCGTGATCGAATTGTTGGTAAAACCTTATTCATATTTTTTGTTGTAAAAATAGAATAAATACCTGGTATTGGTTCTTCTAACATTTTTAACAATGTATTCATGGCTTCTTTAGATGAGTATTCAATATTTTTTAATATATATAATTTATTTTTCCCTTCTAAAGATGTTTTATTAAAAGTTTCTTGTATGTATTCGATATTTGTTTTTTTGATTGAAGACTCTAAACCATCAAATACGATCATATCCGCATATTTATGATTCAAAACTTTTTGACAATCAACACATTGCTCGCAAGCAAGTTTTTGATCACAAATAAAAGACATGGCTAGAAATTGTAATGCTTTTTCAGTATTGTTGCCTGATAAAATAAAAGCATGGGGAATTTTATTGTTTTCAAATTGATTTTTAATTATTTGATAAAAAATGGGTTGATTTTCAATTAAATAATCTTTTATCATAAGATTTTATTAATTTCCTCTAATAATTGATGTGTCACTTCATTACGTGATAAACTCGCATCAATCTTAACAATACGATCAGGATATTTATCACAGATTTCTAAATAGCCTTCATATACCTGTTTATGAAATTGTGTAGATTCCAAATCTAAACGATTTGTTTCTCTTTGATTATCTTGAATACGTTTTAATCCATCTAAATAATTAATATCAAAAAATATAGTTTTATCTGGCATGACATCATTAATTGCAAATAAATTCATTTGGTATACTTCATCTATTCCTAAATTTCTGGCAACACCTTGATATGCAAGTGAACTATCTACAAAGCGATCACATAAAACAATATATCCATCTTTTAGAGCTGGTAATACTTTTTCAACAAGATGTTGTCTTCTCGCTGCAGCATACAGTAAGGCTTCTGTTTTATAATCCATTTTCGTATTATTTTTATCTAAAATAATATTTCTAATTTGTTCTGCAATATCAACACCGCCAGGTTCTCTTGTCATTAAAACCTTATATCCTTGTTGTTTTAATATTTCCGCAACATTTTGACATGCTGTTGTCTTTCCACTACCTTCAGGACCTTCTAATGTTATAAATTTTCCCTTCATTACAATCTCACCTCTAATTCAATATTATATCTAAAATAGAACATAAAGTCTAATTATCTCATGATAGTGATGATAACAAAAATTATCAATCCATATATACCAAAAATAAAGAAAAAAATGAAACATAAAATAAATGGAAAATGAATGGTTGAAAATATATTATTAGTAATGATTACTAATAATAAAGATAACATGATTCTCTTTATTAATTTAATAAAAAACACCCCATATAACTATATGAGATGTTTACATTTTTTTTCTTCCTTCTAATGATTTTAACAAAGTTAGCTCATCAGCATAATCAATATTACTTCCTATTGGTAATCCATTAGCAATACGACTTGTCGTAATATTCTTTTTATTTAATAATTTACTTAAAAATAAAGCTGTTGTTTCCCCCTCACGGGTAGGATTCGTTGCAATAATGACTTCCTTTATTTGATCATCTAAACGATTAAATAAAGATTGAATATTTAAATCATCCATCGTTTTACCATCAATAATAGAAATAGTGCCATGTAAAACATGATAAAGACCATGATATTCTTTTACTTTTTCCATTGCAAAAACATCTTTAGGCGATTCGACAACACAGATAGTTGAATGATCTCTTGTTGGATCATTACAAATATCACAAGTATCACCTTCACATATATGTCCACATATCTTACAATAATGAATTTTATCTTGAAAAGTTGATAATACAGAAGCAAATTCTTGTACATGTTCTTTGTCCATTGATAAAACATGATAAGCTAAACGTTCTGCACTTTTTCCACCAATTCCTGGTAATCTTTTAAAACATTCAACCAAATCATCAAAAGCTTTAGGATAATTCATACTTTCCTCCTATTCTTCTATTTCTACAATATCTTTGCCAAACATCTCAATAGCCAATTTTTGGGCATCTGTTAATTGAGGTTTAGGTTCTTGATATTCTTTAATATGATGTAAAATAATAGCTTGTGGTTTTGGTAATTGACCACTTCTATTTAATTCGATGAACTTATTTCTCATTTGTGGCCAATCATCTTCTAAAACCGCTATAAAATCAAATTCTTGACCTAACACTTCCTTTAAAAATTGTTTTAATAAATGATAATTATCTGAATAATTAACATTATTAACATCTGGAAGATGTTTAAACGTTAAAATAAATGCATTTTCTCCTGCTGCTACTGGTTTTCCATCACATAACATTGTCGCAAATTTAGCAGTATTTAAATTATAACGATACTTGCTTATAACTTGCCAACGATCTTGAATATCATTTAAAACTATTCTTTTTGCTTGAACTAAAATATTTAATATATCATCAAATGATACTTCTATATGATCAATATTTTCTTCATGATCATCTTCTTGTGGTTCCTCAATATTATCTTCGATTATTTCTTCTACAACAGGTTGTTTTATTGTTTCTTGAACTTGTACAGGTTGTACCGATTCACTCATAACTTCTTCAATATCTAATTTTTCATAACTATGACTATGTAAAGCAGATTCGACTGGTTGAGTATTGATGACTTCTTGATCATCAATTACAGGTTTATTTTGCGTATTTATTGGTTGAATAACTTCCTCATTTTGGATTTTATGATCTTCTTTTATATGATTACATATTTTTAATACTGCAAGTTCAAAGTATGTATGCGCATTTGTTGATTGATTATAATGCTCACTTGCTTCAATAAATATTTGAATCATATCAAAAGCTTCATCTACTAAAATATAAGGAATAATCGAATCTAAATGACTTTGACGTAAAACAAATAAAACATCTACTGATTGAGTATTTTTATAAATAATAATATCTTTTAAAATATCTATCAAATCAAATGTAAGACGTTTCATATCAATGCTGGCTGACATCATTGTATCTAATGACTCTAATACAGCTTTCATGTCTTTATTTAATAATAATTTAATAAATTTAATCTTATCTTGAATAGATAATAAACCATAAACTTGATTAATATTGGCTACTGTTAAATCATCATTAAAAGCTAAACATTGTTCTAGAATACTTAATGCATCACGCATTCCTCCATCAGCTAATTGAGCAATAATCTCTAATGCTTCAGGTTCAAAATGTTTATTTTCTGATTGTAATACATAAGTCAATCGTTGTTCAATATCTTGATCTTCTACCCTTTTAAAATCAAATCTTTGACAACGAGAAATAATTGTTGGTAGTATTTTATGAGGTTCAGTTGTTGCTAGAATAAAAACAATATGAGCAGGTGGTTCTTCTAATGTCTTTAGTAAAGCATTAAAAGCTCCTGGTGACATCATATGAACTTCATCAATAATATAAACTTTATATTTAGCACTTATCGGTGCATATTTAACTTTATCAATTAAATCTCTTACTTCATCTACACCATTATTGCTGGCAGCATCAATTTCAATGACATCAGGATGTTCGCCGGCAGTAATAGCTTTACAACTATCACATTGATTACATGGCACATGATCTCCATTACAATTGATTGCTTTAGCAAATATTTTTGCAACAGTTGTCTTCCCTGTACCACGAGGTCCAGCAAATAAATAAGCATGCGCAATTTTCCCTTCTTTTATTGCATTTTGTAAGGTCTTTTTTACATGATCTTGTCCTGCTAAGTCTTCAAAACTTTGCGGACGATAAGTACGATATAACGCTTTATATGCCATAATCAATCCACTCCAATCCCCTTTATTATACATTAAAAACGATAGTTATCCTATCGTTTTTGTTTAAAATAATCTTTTATAATTTTAGAACATTGATCAATTAAAATATCCTTTGTTACCATAGGAATATGATTTACAGGATATTGACTATGAATGATTTTATCAAAAGCTAACCATCTTGTATCATGGGCACCATATACAACTCTTTGAATACGACTTTGAATAATGACCCCAGTACACATCAAACAAGGTTCCAATGTCGTATAAAGCGTACAATCATCTAAACGCCATGAATTTAATTTACGACAAGCCTTTTGAATAGCAATTGTTTCAGCATGAGCTGTAGCCATATTTTTAGATTCCCTTTGATTATGACCTCTCGCAATAATTTTACCATCTCTAACAATCACTGCCCCAACAGGTACTTCATCTATTTTTAAAGCCTTTAATGCTTCATGATAAGCTTTTTGCATATAATATTCATCATTCATTCTTTTTTCTCCTTAAAAAAAGCCACTACACATAGACGGTGATTCTTAATGCTGCTACCTTCCGGTCCTGACATGGTTCGAAGCCGCCTATTGTAATGGCAATTATGATTATATCTTATTTTAGATAATTAAGCAATATATTTTATTAAAGAGTTAAAGCCATCATTGTAGCATCATAATAATGATTATCTATCTTAAAACGTTTTGGCATCTTCCCAGTTTCTATAAAACCAAATTTTTTATATAATCCCATAGCTGACATATTATCACTTCTTACTTCTAAATAGATAACATCTATTTGATGCTCCTTAGCATATAAAATTAATTCTTCCATCATTGAAGACCCTATCGACATATGCCAATAATCTTTTTTAACAGAGATCCCTAGCTCACAAGTATGACTCATTCTTGTTTGTGTTTCACCTATTAAAGAAGCTACTGATACAAGTTCGTCATCAATAAAACCAAGCAATAAACAAGATTGTTCTTGTTCATGCATTTCTTCTATAAGTTCCATCTCTGATAAAACATTCATCTTACACTCATTTAATCCATAAGTTAAAAAATCACTTTCTCCACCTACTTGATTAAAGTAATCAATTAACATATCTGCATCTTCTACTTCTGCTTCACTTACAAATAATTCCATATTTTCCTCCATAAAAAATACGTATCGAAGATACGTATTATTTAACAGGTACTAATTTTTCTTTTCCACCCATATACATTTGTAATGGTTTAGGAATATTAATAGAACCATCTTCATTATAATTATTTTCAATAAAAGCAATGACTGCTCGTGTACTTGCTAGTACAGTATTATTTAAAGTAGATACATAATAATTACCATTTTCACCTTTGGCACGAATACCTAAACGTCTAGCTTGTGCATCACCTAAAGTTGAACATGATCCAACTTCAAAGTATTTTTGTTGACGTGGTGACCATGCTTCAACATCACAAGATTTAACTTTTAAATCAGCTAAATCACCAGAACAACATTCAAGCGTTCTTACTGGAATATCCATGCTTCTAAATAATTCTACAGTGTAAGACCACATTTTATCATACCATTCCATTGCTTCTTCTGGTTTACATAAAACAACCATTTCTTGTTTTTCAAATTGATGAACACGATAAATACCACGTTCTTCAATACCATGAGCACCAACTTCTTTTCTAAAGCAAGGAGAATAAGAAGTCATAGTAATTGGTAAATCTTTTTCTTCTACGATTTGTCCTTTAAATTTACCTATCATACTATGTTCACTTGTACCAATTAAGTATAAATCTTCTCCTTCGATTTTATACATCATGGCATCCATTTCTTCAAAAGACATGACTCCAGTGACAACATCACTACGAATCATAAATGGAGGAATACAGTAAGTAAATCCTTTATCAATCATAAAATCTCTTGCATAAGATAACATTGCTGATGATAAACGAGCAATATCTCCCATTAAATAGTAGAATCCATTACCACTTGTTCTACCAGAAGCATCTTTATCTAATCCATTAAAACGAGCAATAATATCAGCATGATATGGAATTTCATATTCTGGTACAACAGGATCACCATATTTTTGAATTTCTACGTTTTCACTATCATCTTTACCAATAGGAACTGAATCATCAATAATGTTAGGAATCTTCATCATAACTTCTTTTAATTCTTTTCCATATTGTTCTTCTTTAGCTTCTAAATCTTTTAATTCATCAGCCATAGAAGTTACTTTTCTTTTATTTTCTTCTGCTGCTTCCTTATTACCTTCACGCATAAAAGCACCAATTTCTTTTGATAACTTATTACGCATACTTCTAATATCACTTGCTTTAGTAAGAACTTCTCGATATTCTCTATCTAATTTATAAGCTTCATCAACTAATTCTACGCGATCTTCTTGAAATTTCTTTCTCATGTTTTCTTTAACAAGCGTAGGATTTTCTCTAATTAATGCAATATCAATCATAATTATCTCCCTTTATTGTTACTAATACGAACTAAATTATACATCAACCACTATCTTTATTCAATTATTTATCTCATTTCTCTCTTGATCCATTCCATAATCAGTCCAACAATCATATCTTGTTGATGAGATGTTAATTGAACACCTGAAGGAATATGATGCCATTTCATCAAACACTGTCGGCAACAACATGCTGTTGCATGTTGAGCTATAAAAACTGGATGGTTTTTCATTGGTGTCTGTTTACCATCATTTTTAATAACTGCCGGTGCTAATCTTTTAGCAATAAAATCATGAGCATGACTTTCAATCACATCATAGCCTTTATCAATAACATATTGTTTATCTTTAGGTTTTAAATGAAATGAACTTCTAAAACGAGAATGAGATAGACGATTTAAAATATCATCATAATCATTCATAAACAAAGAAGAAGCTTAAGCTTCTTCTTCACCTTCTTTCGTTTTTTCTACAACTTCTACCGAAGAGACTTGACTATCATGAACTTTAATTAAACGTACCCCTTGAGTAGCACGTCCTGCTGTTTTAACTTGTTCCATTGGTAAACGAATGACAATACCATCATTAGTAATAATTAATAAATCTTCATCACCATTAACAGCTCTAATAGCGACAATATCACCATTACGTTCAGTAACATTAATTGTTTTAACACCTTTACCACCACGGTTAGATAAACGATATTCATCTATTGGTGACATCTTACCATATCCTTTTTCTGTAACAACCATGATAAGTTTTCCTTCTTTATCAGTTGTCATACCAATAACTTTAGAACCATCAACATTGATTCCTCTAACTCCACTGGCACTTCTACCCATTGGTCTTACATTTTCTTCATTAAAACGAACAAGTTTTCCATTACTTGCTGCAATAAGAACTTCATCATGACCTTGAGTTAATTTAACATTAACTAATTGATCCTCTTCTTTTAACTTGATCGCAATCTTACCAGTTTGTCTAATATTTTCAAACTCATCAATAGCGACACGTTTTACTAAACCTTTTTCTGTAACAAAGAATAAATATTGTTCTGGTTGTTCTTGAATATCCTTTTTATCAATGTTAATCATTGATTTAACACTTTCATCTTTATCTAAATACAATAAATTAACAACCGGTAATCCTTTAGCTGTTCTACCAAATTCAGGAATATTATATCCTTTTAAACGATATACCTTACCTTTATTAGTAAAGAATAATAAATCATCATGCGTAGACATATGAATTAAACTACTTACAATGTCATCATTGTTCGTTGCCATACCTTTGATACCACGACCACCTCTATTTTGAGATTTATAAGTATCTACTGGCATTCTCTTTACATAACCATTATTTGTAAGTGAAATAATAATATCTTCAACCGGAATTAAATCTTCATCTTCAATATCAAAAGTACCTTGAATAATTTCAGTACGACGAGCATCACCATATTTATTTTTCACTTCAATTAATTCTGTTTTAATAATATCTAAAATACGAGATTGATTAGCTAAAATATCTTTTAAATCAGCAATCACTTTTAAAATTTCAGTTAATTCATCTTCAATCTTTTGTCTTTCCAAACCTGCCAAACGTTGTAATTGCATTTCACGAATAGCACGTGCTTGACGATCAGATAAATTAAATTCTTCCATCAATCTATTTTGTACTTCTTCTGTTGTACGACTAGAACGAATTAAATTAATAATAGCGTCAATATGGTCTAAAGCAATTTTTAAACCTTCTAAAATATGCGCTCTCGCTTCCGCTTTATTTAATTCAAATTGTGTACGACGACGAATTACTTCTTCTTGATGTTCTAAATATAAAGTAATTAATTCTTTAATATTTAATGTTTTAGGCTCATTGTTAACTAAAGCAATACTGTTAACTCCAAATGTTGTTTGTAAAGAAGTAAGTTTATATAACTGATTTAATACAACTTCTGCTTGAACATCTCGCTTTAACTCAATAACTAAACGAATTCCTTCTCTATTTGATTCATCACGAACATCTGTAATTCCTTCAACAACTTTATCACGAGCTAATTGTGAAATCTTTTCATGTAATCTTGCTTTATTAACCTGATAAGGAATTTCATTAACTACAATACGAGGTTTTCCTTTATGTTCTTCAATTTCAGTTTTAGCACGCATCACAATTAATCCATTACCAGTTTCATAGGCTTTTTTAATGGCACTTTTACCTAAAATATATCCTCCAGTAGGGAAATCAGGTCCATGTAAATAATTTTCCATTAAATCCAAAATACTAATATCAGGATTTTCACTCACTGCAATAATAGCGTCCACAACTTCATTTAAATTGTGTGGTGGAATATTCGTCGCCATCCCTACTGCAATTCCTGTTGATCCATTAATCAATAAGTTAGGAATACGACAAGGTAATACTGATGGTTCTTTTTCTTCACCATCATAGTTTGGAATAAAATCAATTGTATCTTTATTAATATCTCTTACTAATTCCATTGAGATTTTTGACATTCTGGCTTCAGTATAACGCATGGCTGCAGCACCATCGCCGTCAATGGAACCAAAGTTACCATGTCCATCAACAAGCATATAACGATAACTAAAATCTTGAGCCATTCTTACTAATGCTTCATAAATTGAAGAGTCACCATGAGGGTGATATTTCCCCATTACTTCCCCAACAATACGAGCTGATTTTTTATAGGCTTTATCGCTATAACATCCCAGTTCATTCATTCCATGAATAATTCTTCTTTGAACAGGTTTCATACCATCTCTAACATCTGGCAAAGCACGCGCAACAATAACAGACATTGCATATTGCATGAAGGAATATTTCATTTCAGATGTTAATTTAACTTTTCTAATACCACGTTGGTTATTATTTTCCATACTCTACTCCTTTATTAAATATCTAAGTCTGTAACGTACTTAGCGTTTTCTTGAATAAATTCACGTCGAGGTTCAACTTTTTCACCCATTAAAACATCAAATATCATATCTGCTTCAACAGCTTCATCTAAATCAATTTGATTTAAAATACGATGTTCTGGATCCATTGTTGTTTCCCATAACTGATCAGCATTCATTTCTCCTAAACCTTTATAACGTTGAATTGAATACTTCGCATTTTCACCTAATTTTGTTTTTAAATCTTCTAATTCTTCATCACTATATAAATAGTGATCATCTTTACCATGCTTTAATAAATAAAGTGGTGGTTGCGCTGCATAAACAAATCCTTGTTCAATAAGTGGTCTTAAATAACGATATAAGAACGTTAACATTAAAATACGAATATGCCCACCATCGACATCGGCATCGGTCATAATAACAATCTTATGATATCTTAATTTATTGATATCAAAATCTTCACCAATACCCGTACCAAAAGCCGTAATCATACTTCTAATCGTATCACTTGATAAAACACGATCTAATCTTGCTTTTTCAACATTTAAGATTTTTCCACGTAATGGTAAGATAGCTTGAATACGACGATCACGTCCCATTTTAGCACTACCACCAGCGGAATCCCCTTCGACTATAAAGATTTCGCATTCACTCGCATCTCTACTTGAACAATCTGCAAGTTTTCCGGGTAAAGCTGTTACTTCCATTCCCGTTTTTCTTCTTGTCATTTCACGTGCTTTTTTAGCTGCTAAACGGGCACGTGAAGCCACAATCGCTTTATCCATAATAATTTTAGCTGTATCGGGATTTTCTAATAAGAATTTTTCTAATGATTTAGAAATAATATTTGAAGCAATCTTTCTTACTTCTGCATTTCCTAATTTAGTTTTTGTTTGTCCTTCATATTGAGGATCAGGATGTTTAACCGAAATAATGGCTGTTAATCCTTCTCTTACATCATCTCCACTTAACGCATCATCTTTTTCTTTTAAGAAATTATGATTTCTAGCGTAGTTATTAATAACTCTTGTTAGGGCTAAACGGAAACCTTCTTCATGCGTTCCCCCTTCGTGAGTATTAATATTATTACAGAATGAGTAGATATTTGATTGATAACCATCATTATATTGCATTCCTACTTCAATCTTAATATCATTTTGAATATCTTCTACATAAATAACATCATTATGAATAGGGGTTTTATTTTTATTAATAAATTCAACATATTCTTTAATTCCACCCTCATAATGATAAACATGCTTACGATCTTGATGATCTCTTTGATCAATTAAACTAATACGTAACCCTTTATTTAAGAAAGCTAATTCTCTTATTCTTTGTCTTAAAACTTCATAATCATAAACTGTTGTTTCTTGAAAAATACTAGCATCTGCTTTAAAAGTAACCGATGTTCCCTGTTTATCAGTTGATCCTACTTCTTTTAATGGAAAAACTGGTGTTCCCCCATTTTCAAATCTTTGATAATATTCTTTTCCTTCACGATAAACATGTACTTCTAGCCAAGATGATAAGGCATTAACAACACTGGCACCTACCCCATGTAAACCACCAGATACCTTATATCCGCCACCACCGAATTTACCTCCGGCATGTAACACTGTAAAAATAGTTTCTACTGTAGATTTACCAGTCTTTGGATGTTTTCCAGTTGGCATCCCACGACCATCATCTATGACTTCTACAACATCATCATCTTTAAGTACAACTTGAATATGGCTTGCATATCCCGCTAAAGCTTCATCAATTGAGTTATCAACAATTTCCCATACTAAATGATGTAACCCTCTTGAAGATGTTGTCCCAATATACATCCCTGGTCTTTTTCTTACAGCTTCTAAACCTTCTAAGACTTGAATGTCAGACTCATCATAACTATGTTCTACTTTGTTTTCTTCTGCCATTATTTTTCCTCCTTAATATAAATCTTTTTAGCTAATTGAATCACTTCATGATGAATATCATCAATGGAAGTGGTCGTAATAAAAGTTTGTATTTTATCATTTAATATATTTAATAAATTCGTTTTACGAATAGGATCTAATTCACTTAAAACATCATCTAATAAAAGAACGGGAAATTCTCCAATCTCTGCTTTAATTAGATAAATTAAAGCAATCTTCAAACTTAAAACAATAGAACGCTGTTGTCCTTGAGAAGCAAATTGCCCTGCAATTTTATGATCAATATATATTTTTAGATCATCTTTATGAATTCCATAATGTGTCTGTTGATACTTTAAATCACGATGAAATGCTTTTTTATAAAGATTTAAAATATGATCTTCATTTAATTCTTTAATAAAACAACCATACTCAATATCAACAGTTTCATCTTTAGAAGATATTTGTGGATAAATTGCTTGATAATATTGAGATAAAGAATGAATAAATTCTATTCTCTTCCTCATAATTTCAATTTGAATTTTAGCTAACTGTTCATCCAAAACTAATAAATAATCATCATACGAACCATTATTTTTAGCGAGTAACTTTAAATACTGGTTTCTTTCTTTTAATAATTTATTATATTTAGTCAGATGAAAAACATAAATGGGTGATATTTTAGAAAGTTCTAAATCTAGAAATTTTCTTCTTATACTAGGTGATCCTTTAACTAAAGAAAGATCTTCTGGTACAAAGACCACAACATTTAAATATCCTACATAATCACTTATCTTTAAAATATCTTTTTGATCAACTTTTGCTTTTTTAAATTCTTTGGATAAAACAACTTCTAAAAGATGTTGTTTATTATTTGCAAAAATATTTCCTTTTACTCTTGCAAAATCATGATCAAATTGAATCATTTGATCATTAATATGTGTTCGAAACGATTTACAAACCGATAATAAATATATAGCTTCGATTAAATTCGTTTTCCCCTGAGCATTATCACCAATAAGAATATTAATTCCCTGATGAAACTCAATAAAAAAATGATGATAATTTCTAAACTGAACAAGTTCTAAAGAATTAATCCTCATTAATTACATAAGTATCTTTATCATATTGAATCTTGTCACCACGATAAAGTTTTCTTCCCCTTCTTGTTTCTACTTCACCGTTTACTTTAACTAAACCATCATTAATAATCATCTTTGCATCTAGACCACTACCAACAATCCCAACAAATTTAACAAATTGGCCTAGAGTAATATATTCATCTCTAATTTGTATTTCTTTCATGATTGACCTCTTCTTTTATTTATAATTATACTCCTTAATTATAGCACAATTTTTAAAAAACTCAAAAAATAAAGCGTTATAACGTAAAAAATAAAAAATGATATGTTTATATCATTTTTATTAAAAATTGCTTAAATCTAAAAAAAACAATGAAATATAAAAAGAAAGCAAAATGCTTTCTTAATAAGTTCTAACAGGTAAGACTAATTGAATAAGATCATCTTTTTCAATATCTTTAATAATAAATGGTTTCATTTCACCTGTTAATAAAATACGAATTTTAGTACCTTTAAATGATTTAATAGCGTCACTAGCATATTTACAACTAAATGAAATACTTAAAGGTTCTCCTTTATAGAAAGAAGTAGATAAATTTTCTTCCACCGAACCAATTTCTTGTTGGTAAGAAGATAACATGACTTTATCACTAGATAAATCTAATTTAATAATGTTATTTTGTTCATTTGATAATAAAGATACACGATCAATCGCATTTAAAATATCTACAGTATCAATATCTAATTCATAATCAAAATGATCTGGAATTAAACGTGCAGTATCTGGATAAGATCCATCAATTAAACGGGTTTGAATAATATTTTGATCAAAAACAAATAATACTTTACGATCAGAAACATATAATTCAATGTCTTCATCTTTTTCAATAATTTTACTAATTTCATCTAAACTTAGTTTAGGGATTGTAATATTGAAAGTGACATCTTCATCTAAAGAAATGATCTTTTTAGCTAAACGATAACTGTCAGTAGCAACACAT
The DNA here is from genome assembly GCF_003475785.1 of Coprobacillus sp. AF33-1AC. Taxonomy (NCBI): domain Bacteria; kingdom Bacillati; phylum Bacillota; class Erysipelotrichia; order Erysipelotrichales; family Coprobacillaceae; genus Coprobacillus; species Coprobacillus sp. AF33-1AC. Next base: position 27,395 of record NZ_QRQB01000016.1, read on the forward strand.
TCTAACGTATTGTTTTTAGCTTTAAAGTTAATTCCTGTTAAAATAGGTTTATTTTCTTTATCACTTGCAGCAAATTTAGTTTCACTGATAATGTTCTTTAAATGAAGAGCATTCATAATAAAATGAGTCCCTGTTTTACTTAAATCAATACGAGGATAATCAATAGCGTCAGTACCATTTAAACTATACTCAATTTGATTACCTTTAATTCTTGTAAGTAAGCCATCAATAATTTCAATTTCAATATCATCACTATTAATCTTTCTTACAATATCTAAAATATAGCGACTACTTAAAACAACAGATCCTTCTTCAATAATTTCTAAATCATCATCTTCATTAATGACTGTTTGAATTGTTAAATCACTATCACTACCTGTAAGCACTAAACGATTTTCTAATAAATCAAATTTAATTCCTGTAAGAACCGGTAACGGACTTCTAACAGAAACAGCTTTGGTTGCTTTTGATAAAGCATTTAATAATTTAATTCTTTTAATTTTAAAATGCATCATTTTTCTCCTTTATATTTATAATTTATAAAAAAGTTATTACTATTATTAGTGTGTGCATAACGTGAACAATCGTAAAAAACATAGATTTAATCAATGTTTTCTATGTGGACATTATGTGGATAAACTTGTGGTTAACTTTGTTGGTTTGTGCCTAACTTTTGTTTTAGTTTATCAATAGCTAATTTATAATCTTTATCTTTTTTTATTTTTGTTTCAACTCTTTTACAAGCTTTCATAATAGTTGAATGATCACGGTTAGAAAAAATCATTCCTATTTCATTAAATGTAATGTCTAATAGTTCTCTCATTAAATACATACATATTTCTCTAGGTGTTGTTAACTTTTGGGTCCTATTTTTAGATGTTAACTGAGAAATTGTTAAATAATAGAATTCAGCAGTTGTTTTTAAGATATATTCCGAAGTTAATTCTTCTTTAGGTTTTTGCGTCATTTTTTGATCTTTAAAGATTTCTGATGCAAAATCCATATCTACATAATCAGTATTGTTCATAATAGAACAGAAAATTAATCTCTTTAATTGTCCTTCTAGACTACGAATATCATTACAGTAATTCATAACCATAAAATCAATAACATCCTCATTAATTTTAAGAGAAGAATTATCTAAGTTTTCTATTTTCTTTTCTAAAATAGCTTTAGCTGTTTCAAATTCAGGTGGATCTATTCCAAAAGATAACCCTGATTTAAAACGGCTGATTAAACGATCTTCAATACCTTGTAAATCTTCAGGCATTTTATCACTGGTAATAACGATTTGACGGTTATTATTAATAATTTCATTGAAGATATGGAAGAACATTTCACTACTTTTCTCTTTACCAAATAAGAATTGAATATCATCAATTAATAGAATATCAATAGATTTATATCTTTCATATAACTGATCAGATTTATTTGTTTTCATTGCTGAAATAATTTCATCTACGAAATCCTTTGAAGTAACATAATAAACTCTTAAATCAGGATTCTTCTTTTTAGCGTAATTTCCAATCGCATTTAATAAATGTGTTTTACCTAGACCAGGATTACTATATATAAATAAAGGATTAAAGTTATTACCTGGATTACTAGAAACAAGTAAGGCCGCATTTTGCGCCATACGGTTACAACTTCCAACAACAAAATTATCAAATGTTAAGTCAGGACGAAGATTATCTTTAAAGTGAACTTTTGTTCTTTGGACTTTCTTTTGATAATCACCTTTAGCCATAACTTCGATATGAACAGGTTTAGAAAATGAATTTGATAAAATAGATTCAATTTCTACCTTCTTTTCTAATATAGGTTGTTTATTCCAATCAAATTCTGTTGTAATAATGACTTTATCTTCATCAACTTCTTCTAAAGTAGCTGGTCTAAAATATGTATCTAACCAAATGTTATCGTCAACTATATGATTTTTTTCTAGCGAATCAATGGCTGATTGCCAAATAGTTGATAAATCGTGCATATTTTCACCCCTTAACGAACTCATTATATAAAGAAAAATATGAAAATAAAAGGTAAAAAAACAAAGCCACACTTCATTCACAATTCTATTCACAAAAATATTGAATATCTATGCTTATTTCACCAGTTATTCACTTTATTCACAACTTTTGGTGTGCACATGGAATAGGTGTGAATGTGAAAATAGAGCGCAAGATATGAAGTCATTTGTAGTGTCCACAACATGTTCACAACAAAAAAGAAACATATATAGACATAATTTTAAGTTTTGCACCTATGTGACTATATTAATTCATATAGGGAATAACTTGTGAGATTATAAGTGCATAAATTAAACGCAAAATAGAACTAAAAATGAAAAAAAGTAGAGAAAATAGGGAAATATTTGATTTTGACATTGACTTAAACCGCTAAACCATATAAAATAGTAGGGCATATGTTATTTGTATAAAAGTAAATAAAATTTTGGAGGTGTAATTAATGAAAAGAACATATCAACCAAATAAAAGAAAAAGATCAAAAACTCATGGTTTTAGAGCTAGAATGGCAACTGTAGGAGGAAGAAAAGTCATCGCACGTCGCCGTAAAAGAGGAAGAAAAGTATTATCTGCTTAATCAAAAATCCACTTTACGGTGGGTTTTTTTTCTAAAACTATATGAAAAAAGAACTTAGAGTAAGAAAAAATGAAGATTTTAGTAAGATTATTGCTAAGAAAAATAGTCTTTCTAATCGATGTTTTATTATTTATAAAAGTCAAAACACTATTGATCATGGACGTGTAGGTCTTTCAGTAAGTAAGAAATTAGGAAATGCAGTAGTTCGTAATAAAATAAAGAGACAAGTAAGAATGATGGTTCAAGAAGTTTTCGATTTTAATCAAAGTTATGATTATATAATTATTGTAAGAAAAAATTTCTTAAAGTATGACTATCATAAGAATTTATCAGAACTTACTTATCTTTATTCAAAAATAGAAAAAAGGACGGTAGGCAAGAATGGTATTAGACAACAAAACTAAAAAATATCTTAAGATTATTTGTTTAGTTTTATTTGTGGCAGTTCTTACAGGGTGTACACAAAACTTAGACAGTAGCGGTCAATTAATTAAGGGTAGAGGAATCACACTTAATACTCCTTGGACATTTAGTAAAGGATGGTTTGATTTCTTATTAGTTATTCCGATTGCTAAAGGGATTTTATATTTAGGAGATAGTTTACTTGGAAATGTAGCGATTGGGGTTGTGATTGTCACAATCATTATCAATATTATTACATTACCAATTATGATTAAATCAACTGTATCTACTCAAAAGATGCAATTAATTCAACCAGAAATTGAAAAGATTCAACGTAAATATCAAGGACGTAAAGATCAAACTTCACAAATGCGTATGAGCAGTGAAATTCAAAATCTTTATAAAAAACATGATATTAGTATGATGTCATCATTTGCGACATTCTTAACATTACCTATTATGTTAGCAATGTGGCAAGCAGTTCAACGTATTCAAATTTTATATCAAACAACATTCTTTGGATTCAATTTAGGTGATAAACCTATGGATCATATCTTCAAGTTTGATATTGCTTATATTTTATTATTAGTTGTTGTTGCAGCAACACAATTCTTCGCTATGAAGATTAATGAAATTATGGCTAAACGTAACCCACGTTATCGTCCAAGTCAACAAATGAAATCAATGAACATGATGAATAACTTTATGACAGTATTTATTATTTATTTTGCTGCCATTATGCCATCAGCCATGTCATTATATTGGATTACAACAAATATTATTAACGTTGTAAGAACTTGGTATATTTATGTACATCATGTTGAAAGAGCACAAAAAGAAGTAGATCAAGCTGATACAAATTATCTAACAAAAAGACAAAATAAAAATAAATAGAAGGTGACATAATGAAAACTTATTCTGGAAAAACAGTACAAGATGCAATTAATCATGCTTGTCAGGATTTAGGAGTTACCACAGATCAATTAAATTATGAAGTAACATTAGAAACAAAAGGTTTATTTACAAAAAAAGCAGAAATTGCTTGTTGGACAATACCAATGGTTCAACAATATATTGAAGACTATATCAGAAAGATTTTAACTGATATGGAATTTGAAGTAGAAACTGTTTCTTATGTTCAAGATGGTCGTATTTATTGTAATATTAATACTGATCATAATTCTATTCTTATTGGAAAAGCAGGAGTTATTTTAAGAGCAATTAATTTGATTGTTAAAAATGCAGTACAAACTACTTTTAAGAAAAGAATTGAATTAAGTGTTGATATTAATGGTTATAAAGAAGAACGTTATAAAAAAGTAGCAGCTATGGCAAGACGCTTTGGAAAAACAGTCTTAAGAACAAAAACAGATTTAAAATTAGACCCAATGCCTGCAGATGAAAGAAAAGTGATGCATCAAGAAATCGCTAAGATGGAACACTTAAAGACTGAATCAAAAGGTGAAGGTAAAAACCGATACATGACAATTTCATATGTAGAATAGAAAACCGCTTATGCGGTTTTTTTAATACCTTTATGTAATAAATATGTCTCATAGTAATAAATAATTATTGATTATTTTATTTGCTTTGTTATAATACTAACAACATAATAAAAGGGGGATTATTTATGAAATATCAGTTTTCAAAAAGATTTGATCAATTTACACCAAGTATGATTAGAGATGTTTTAACTAAAGCAGCAGGAGATGATATGATTAACTTTTCACCAGGTTTTCCTGATAAAAAAACATTTGATGTCGAGACAATCAAAAAATTATCAAATGAAATATTAGATGAAGATGCTTATGAAATCTTACAATATGCGATGAAACCAGCCTATCCAGGCTTAGTTAAATCAGTAAAACAATTCTTTAATTCATTAGAACCTCTTGTTAAAGAGGAAGATGATATTATGATTACTTCTGGTTCAGGGGAAGGACTAGAAATGGCTGCTAAAGTATTTTGTGATGAAGGAGATACCATTGTTGTAGAAGATCCTAGTTTTGTAGGAGCGTTAAATGGATTTAAAAGTAATAATGCAAAATTAATAGGGGTGCCATTAGAAAAAGATGGTTTAAATCTAGAACTACTAGAGAAAGCATTCCAAACTAAGCCTACACCTAAATTGTTGTATATTATTCCAACTTTTCAAAATCCAACATGTATTACAACTTCTTTAGAAAAAAGAAAAGCAATTTATGATTTATGTGTCAAGTATGGGGTATTAATACTTGAAGATAATCCTTATGGAACATTAAGATTCAAAGGAGAAATGGTACCATCTATTAAATCATTTGATACTGAAAATATTGTTGTATATCTTGCTAGTTTATCAAAAATCATTTCACCAGGTATCCGTATTGGAACGGTAGTGGCTAATAAAGAAATCGTAGATAAATTTGCAACAATGAAAGGAGCCAGTGCAGGAGCTGCGACTAACTGGTCTCAATATATCATTACAAAATTCTTAAATACAGTAGATATGGAAGAACATATTAAAAAAGTAAGTCATATTTATAAAGAAAAAAGTACATTAATGATAGAAACAATGAAAGAAACGTTCCATCCAAGTATTGATTTCCATGCACCGGATGGAGGAATGTTTGTATGGTTTACTTTACCTGAAGCTATTAATGCTGATCAATTTTTAGATGAAGCTTTGAAAAAGCATATTGCGATTGTACCCGGAAGTTGTTTTAGTACCGATTATTCTAATAGGGGCTTTAGATTATCATTTACCAGTGAACCACCAGAACAAATAGTAAAAGGGATTACAATGCTAGGTGAAATCACCCATCAATTATATCAATCATGATAACTATCAATAGTATAAAAGAATCTGATTATCAAGAAATAATACAGTTATGGAATAATCAGCCAGGTATTGGTATTCACCATATTGATGATTCATATGATGGATTTTTAGTATTCTTACATCGTAATCCACAAACATGTTTTGTAGTTAAAAGTCAAAATAAAATTATTGGTACATTGCTTGCGGGTTATGATGGCAGAAGAGTCACTCTTTATCATGTGATGATTGATGAGGCATATCAAGGACAAGGAATAGCTAGAAGATTAGTATTACACACAATAAAACAATTAAGAAAACTAAAAATTACAAAAGTAAACTTAGTTGTTTATAAGGATAACCAATTGGGTAATGCCTTTTGGGAAAAAATGAACTTTAAAATAAGAGATGATTTATATTATCGAGACTTAATATTATAAAAAAGAGGGAATAGTTATGGTTAATTTTGATGAAATCATTGATAGAAAAAAGAGTTATTGTGCAAAGTGGGATAGTCAACCTGAGGAAATAAATGATGATCGTTTAATTCCATTATGGGTAGCGGATATGGATTTTAAAGTAGCTCAACCCATTGAAAAAGCGATTGAAAAATGTGTGAAGCATGGAATATACGGGTATGCGACTATTCCTGAGAATTATGATGATGCTATCATAAGTTGGATGGAAAGAAGACATCAATTCAAAGTAGATAAAGATTGGATAGTGCTTACGCCAGGGGTTGTTACTGCTTTAAAAATTGCTGTTCAAGCCTATAGCCAAGTAGATGATGCTGTTTTAGTGTTTAAACCAGTATATCATCCTTTTGATTTTTCAATTGAATTAAATAAAAGAAAACTTGTAGAATGTCCACTTGTAAGAAAAGAAAATCATTATGAAATAGACTTAGAAGATTTAGAGACAAAAATAAAAGAAAATGATGTCAAGCTTATGATTTTATGTAATCCTCATAATCCTGTTGGTAAAGTTTATACGCAAGAAGAACTCTATCAAATTGGCATGATTTGTAAAAAATATCAAGTCAAAGTGATTGTTGATGAAATACATCAAGATTTTGTATTTGGTGATCATGAACATGTCCCATTTTATAATGTTGATGAATCATTTAAAGACTTTTCTATTATTTGTACTGCACCTAGTAAAACATTTAATCTTGCCGGATTACAAACTTCCAACATCATTATCGCAAATGAAAATATGAGAAAACAATTTATAGAAGTCAAGGAAGCTAATGGTATTAATGATCCCCAATTATTTGGTATGGTTGCTTGTATGAGTGCCTATAATGAATGTGAATTATGGGTAGATGAAATGTTAGAATATATTAATGATAATTTTATCTATCTAGATCAATTTTTAAAAACAAATATGCCAGAAATAAAAATGATGGATCATGAGGGCTTATATTTAGCTTGGATAGATTTTACAGCCATGAATATGACACATCAAGAATTGGAAGAATTTATGTTACATAAAGCGCATCTATGGTTAGATGAAGGATATATTTTTGGTACTGGGGGAGCAGGATTTGAAAGGTTTAACTTAGCTTTGCCCAGATCACAATTAGAAAAAGTATGCCAACAATTATTAATAGCGTATAAGGAAAAATCGAGATAACATATCTCGATTTTTTTATATATCGCCATCATTTTTGGCTTCTAATACTTTAATCATATGATAAAGTGTTTCATTAACAGGAGTAGGAATATTTAATTCTTTCCCCATTTTCATGACTTCCTTAGAAAACATATCTACTTCACTATGTCTTTTTTGTCTTAAATCTTGAACCATTGAACAAACATTATCATAAGGAATACGGGATAATAATGCTCTTTGTTGATCAATCCACTCTTGTTTAATATCAATCCCTTTCGCTTTAGCTATTAAGTAAACCTCATGACCAGCCATCATTCGTAAGTGATCAGCATCATCGCTTACCTTCCATGATCCAAAAGGAATATCTAAGATAGCACTGACTTGGTTTTCACTTACATTACAATAATATTTAAACCATTGATGAGCTAACATATCTTCTGGTATTTCATGATGAATATGAGCGGCAGTGAAGAGTTGATCAATGGTTTTAATATCATCTTGCATAATGGTGTTTTTAGGATGACCAAAATAATAAGTACCACTATTTTTATAAACGATTTGATGATCAATATTTACAGCAGAAATACGGGTAAAGCCATAAATAACCTTATCTTTACCAAAAGCGTCAATCAAAATACCTTCAGATGTTACACCATTTAAAAAAGAAATAATTTTTGTATGATCACTCACATGATTTTTAATATCTTCAATAACACTTGGTAAATGGTTAAATTTAGTACAAATCATAATTAAATCTAAAGGTTCATCATTTTGAGGTTCAATAAAGTTAAACTGATAAACTTGATTATTAATACTTACCCCATTTGCTAAACGTTCTTTACGACTTCCACCAGCAATAATATAAAATTGGTCCTTAAAATAAGTATGAAAAGATACTGCTAAAGAAGAGCCTATAGCCCCTAAGCCAATTAAACCTATTTTTTTAATTTCCATTTTCTCCCTCCTTTATTTATCGAAAAGTATATCATAATCAGTATGTATTAACAACTAATTATCATTTTAATAAAATATTATCTATATAATAAAAATAAGCTATATCAAGCAACATAAAGGATAATGAGGATCATAAAGATATAGATTATTATAAATATAATAATTAATGTTATAATTATTTATTAAAGTGATAAATAATTATTGACAAAATAATTTCCTCTTGTATAATGGACTTAAATAAAAAAAAGAGGGGTGATAACATGATTAAAATAGAAGGGGTCGATAAATATTTTGGAGACAATCATGTTTTAAAAAATGTCAATATACGTGTTAAAGAAGGGGAAAAACTTGTTATCTTAGGTCCTTCTGGTTCAGGTAAATCAACAACTATTCGTTGTGTTAATTTTTTAGAAGAACCAACAGAAGGAAGGATTTTTATTAACGGTGAAGAAATGACAAAGAAAACCAGAACAAGATTAGTCAGAGATAATATCTCAATGGTATTTCAACAGTTTAATCTTTATCCACATATGACAGTTTTAGATAATTTAACATTAGCACCAATGAAACTCAAAAAGATGAGTAAGTGGGATGCTGAAGAATTAGGATTGCAGATGCTAGAAAAAGTTGGTCTCGCTAATAAAGCTCATGCATATCCAGAAGAATTATCTGGTGGTCAACAACAAAGAGTCGCTATTGCCAGAGCATTATGTACAAAATCAAAAATTATTTTATTTGATGAACCAACAAGTGCTCTAGATCCAGAAATGGTTCAAGAGGTATTAGATGTCATGGTCAATCTAGCTAAAGAAAATATTACAATGATTTGTGTAACCCATGAAATGGGGTTTGCAGAAGCCGTTGCAGATCGAGTCATTTTTATGGATGATGGTCAAGTCATTGAAGAGGGAACACCTAAAGAATTCTTTGCTCATCCTAAAACTGATCGAGCTAAAGACTTTTTAAGTAAAATTATTAGAAATTAAGGGGGAAAATATGATGAAGTGGACTAAAAAATTAGCAACAGGAATCACAGTAGGAGCAATGATGTTATCTATTGTTGGATGTAGTAGTTCAAGTAGTTCAGGGGGATCAGTTTTAGAACAAATTGCATCAAGAGGAACATTAAAAGTAGGGGTATCAGAAAATAAATTAGGTTTCGCTTTAGAAAATACTAAAACCGGTAAACTAGATGGTTTAGAAATCATGATAAGCGAACAAATCGCTAAAGATATCGCCAAGAAAGAAAAAGTAGATAAAATAGATGTAGATTTTACTAAGGTTAACGCTAAAACACGTACATCTATGTTAGATGAAGGAACATTAGATTTTTCAGCAGCAAGTGTAACAATTACACAAGAAAGAGCCAAATCATGGAACTTCTCTAGTTCATACTTTAATGATCCAGTATCTGTTATGACAAAGAAAGGGGCTTTTCCAACAGGGGTTAAAGGATTTAAAGATAAAGGGTCTAAAGTTATTATTGGGGTTCTTTTAGGAACAACATCTAAAGATGCCTTAATTAAATACGCTAAAGAAACATTAGGTTTAACTAATTTTGAAAACAATGTTGAATTTAAAGAATTTAATACGAATGATGAAGTTTTAATCGCATTAGATTCAGGAGTGGTAGATGGATATTGTTGTGATTATACGCAATTATTTGCTTATAAAACAAATAAATATGAAATCTTAGGTGAAACTGTAGGAGATAATTTTGAACCACAACCTTTAGGTATTATCACTCGTTATAAAACAGCGACAGATGGAGAAGATAAAGAATTTACAGCCTTTATTCAATCTGAAATTAAAAAATTCTGGAAATCAGGACAAATGGATAAATGGTTTAAAGCTTGTGGATATCCTTCACAAAAAGCACCAACTGATTTAGATTTAAAATATGGTCCATATCATCATGGAAAAAGTGAGTAAAAGCTTATGCAAATCTTATTATCAGGGTTTTCAGATGCATTAGGGCAATTACCAGCATTTATTGGATCTTTTCTAAAAGTTAGTTTAGTCGCATCCTTATTTGCGATGATCATTTCCTTAATCATTGGTGTTATCCTAGGTTTAATGGGAACAAGTAAACATATTCTATTAAAAGGAATATCAAGAGCCTTTGTTGAATTGTTCCAAAACACGCCAATTTTAATATTATTATTCTTCTTATATGCTTTTTCTCCTTATATCTTTGGTAAAACAGTTGACGCTATGACAATAGGAACAATTGTTTTAGGAGTTTATCATGGAGCTTATATGTGTGAAATTGTTCGTTCTGGTATTGAATCAATACCTAAAGGACAAAGTGAAGCAGCGTTATCACAAGGATTTAGTTATGTAGATATAATGCGTTATATTATCTTACCACAAGCTTTAAGAAAAATGGTGCCATCACTTACAACTCAAATTGTAGGGATTGTCAAAAATTCATCAATTTTACAATGTATTGCTGTAGCTGATTTGATGTATCAAGCAGAAGTATGGACATCTTATTCAGGACATTGTGGACCTGCTTATATTATTGCTGCTATGATTTACTTTATTGCTTGTTATCCTTTAACTTGTTTATCTCGTTATTTAGAAAACAAGGTTAAAGAAGGATATGCTACAAAAAAAGTTAAAAAAGTAAGAAAAGAAAAAATACCAGGAGGTGTTGAGAATGCTTCATAGTTTTTCCCATATCTTAACATCCGCTAATATTAATTATTTACTTAAAGGTTTATTACTTACATTACAATTTTCGATAATCAATATTCTTCTTAGTTTTATCTTAGGTTTAATATTAGCGATTGCTAGAAATTATGGTTCTAAAATCATTAAATCGTTAGTTATTATTTATGTTGAAATATTTAGAAATACACCTTTATTATTATGGTTGTTATTTGCTAGATTTGCTCTTACAAGAGCCTTTGGGATCCAACCCTATACTGCTGTTATTGCCATGTTTGTATGTTTCTTTGCTTCCATATTATGTGAACAAATTCGTTCCGGTATTAACTCTATTCCCGTTGGTCAATTTGAAGCAGCTCAATCACAAGGATTTACTTTTGTACAAACATTAAGATATATTATTATTCCTCAAGCAGTAAAGATGTTAATTCCTCAATTACTTTCAACTCTCATTACTATTATTAAAGATACATCTTATTTAAGTACTATTGCTATTGCAGATTTTATGTATCAAGCAAGAGCAGTGATGGCAAATTATATTACTGTACAAGATAAAATCGCATGTTATGCTATTATTGTCTTAGTATACTTCATTGTTAATTTCTTACTATCATGTCTTGTCAGATATTTATCATCAGATAAAAGAAAGAAAAATAAGAAATATAAATTAAAACAAGCCTTGAATTAATCCTACATCTCTTACTTAAACACCAAAGTAAGAGATGTATTTTTTTATTGTATATTAATATATAAATAAGTTATAATCTTTTGAAGAAAGGCGGTTTTTAAATGAATGAAGATATCATTGTAGCGATAGCTACATCACGTTTAGAAGCAGCAATCTCACTGATAAGATTGTCTGGTAAAGGAAGTATTGAATTTGTTCAACAATTTTTTACGGGAAAAATAATAAATAAAGAAAGTCATACCATTACTTATGGTTATATTCAAGATCAAGGGAAAAAAGTAGATGAAGTTCTCGTTAATATTTATCGTGGTAAAAAGACTTTTACGGGTGAAGAAATGGTAGAAATAAACTGTCATGGTGGTATTTTTATTACTCAAAAAGTATTAAATGTATGTTTAAAATATGGTGCTAGATTAGCCCAGCGTGGGGAATTTTCCAAAAGAGCCTTTTTAAATGGGCGAATTGATTTATCACAGGCTGAAGCAATTAGTGATTTGATTAGTGCTAAAAATGATTATGCCAGTGAGTTAGCTTTAAAGGGAATTCAAGGAAATATTAGTCATTTTATTGAAGACTTAAGAGAAGATTTAATTCAAATTATTACCCAAATAGAAGTCAATATTGATTATCCTGAATATGAAGATGTTGAAGAATTAACAGCACAAAAACTCTTACCACGCAGTGAACAATTACAAGCTAAGATGGATAAAATTATAGATGCTTCTAAAAATGTTCATTTATTAAAAGATGGTATTTCTACCGTGATTATTGGTAGACCCAATGTAGGGAAATCAAGTTTACTTAATGCTTTATTACAAGAAGATAAAGCAATTGTGACTGATATTGCTGGAACAACAAGAGATATTGTAGAAGGATCAATTCGTTTAGATAATATTGTGTTAAATATGATTGATACTGCAGGAATTAGGGAAACCAATGATGTAGTAGAAAGTATCGGGGTTAATAAGTCTAAAGAACTTATTAAAAGAGCTGATCTTGTTTTATTAGTGATTGATGGTTCAAAGCCTTTAACTAAGGAGGATGAAGAATTATTAGAATTATCAAAAGATACAACAAGAATTATTGTTTTAAATAAAGAAGATCAAGGAACCAATAATGATTTAGATGGTATTACTATCAGTGCTAAACAAAATCATATTCAACCACTCATTGATAAAATGAAAGAAATGTTTGCTTTAGGTAAAATTACTTCAGGTACTGAAGATATTTTAGCTAATGCTAGACAAATTCAATTATTAGAAAAAGCAAAACAATCTTTACAAATAGCGATTGATGCTATGCATCAATCTATTCCAACAGATTTAATTGTTGAAGATTTATATGACAGTTGGGAAAACTTAAAAGAAATATTAGGAGAGCAGGCAAAAGAGGATCTTTTAGATGAACTCTTTAAAAGATTCTGCATAGGTAAATAAGATGAAAACAAATCAAGCAATAGGTTATCGCTTTTTAAGATTTTTTAAATATTTAAGAAATCTAGCTATTATGAGTTTTATCATTTTTATCATTATTAATGCTATTAATACAGGAAATACGATTTTGTATTGGATTACTTATGCATGTATGATGATTTTTATTGTATCAGCGCTTCAAAGTGTTGTCTTGTATTTATTATCTAAATATTATTTATCAAAGAAGTAGGTGAAGTTATGATTAATATTTATAATCAAATTGATGGATTATTTGTTAATGGGATGATCAATGGTTTAATGGCTATCTTATTTGCAAGTGTTATTATTTTTGGAATCAATAAATTATGTAATCGATTTATTTGTAAGAAATGGCCAGAAAATCATAATACGCAAATGAGAATGAAAAAAACAATTATTGTATTTATTATGATTGCGATTATTTCAGGAGAGATTAAGGCTTTAAGTTCTTTAGCTAAAGCTTTACTTGCTTCAGGAGGAATCTTAGCAGTCGTGATTGGGTTGGCCAGTCAAGAAGCAGCAAGTAATTTAATTAATGGGTTAATGGTTATTTCTTATAAACCATTTAAAGAGGGAGACTTTGTTCATTTACCACAACAAAATATCTCTGGTAAAGTCATTGATGTCAGTTTAAGACATACAGTAATTGAAACTTTAGAAAAGACACAAGTCATTATTCCTAATACAATTATGAATAAAGAAGTGATAGAAAATATTAGTCAGGTAGAACGTACAAAAGCTAACCATTTGTTTGTGGATATTGCTTATGAAAGTGATATTGATCAAGCTATTTCTATTATTCAAAAATTAGCTGAAGCCCATCCATTATCAATAGATGGTAGAACAAAGGCAGAAAAACGAAAGGGAGCACCTAAAGTTGCTGTACATATTATTGATTTTAAAGATAGTGGTATTGCTTTAAGAGCAACAATTCATTCTAAAAATAATATTACCGGTTTTAATATGTTATCTGATTTAAGAAAAGAAATTATTCATGAGTTTAATCAAGCAGGAATTGAAATTCCTTATCCCCATATGGAAGTCATTAATAAAGAATGAGGTAAATAAATGAACAGAACAGAGGAAGCTATCATAGAATCATTTTGGCAATTATTAGAAGAAAAACCATTTAATAAAATAACAGTTCAAAATATTGTGGAACGCTGTGAAGTTAATCGCAATACGTTTTATTACCATTTTCAAGATATCCCTACTTTAGCTCAACAAAGTGTAAAAAGATGGGTTGATGAAGTCATCGAAACACATTATGAATTTGGTTCACCGTTGACATGTTTAATTCCGCTAACAGAAGAATTTATAAAACGTAAAGAAGCATTTAAACACCTTTATTTCTCATCTCAAAGAGATGACTTTATGCGTTATACGGATCATTTGGCTTATCATGTTGTTCGTTTATACATGAAACAAGATTCACATTATATATCCATATCAAATCAAGAAAAGGAAATGATCGTTCATCTATATAAATGTCTATTAATAGGTATTATTTTAGATTGGTTAGAAAGTGATACAAATTATGACTTATCATTATTTGTTAAAAATATATGTCAATTATTTGAAAGATTTCCTAGGCAATAGTTAAATACAAACAAAGAAGATTCAATTTAAGGAGTCATCTTAAATTGAATCTTCTTTGTTATTATTCCATAATTCCTCAGCAACAGGTTCCCAGTTTTTAGCATATTCATCACATTTACTACATAAATGGTCTACTGATTCTAGAGATTGTAAATCAGTTGACTGAGCATGTGTATCATGTACCATTTTTCTTAACATTTGAGGATTTTCTAACATGGGGCATGGTTGTAACATATTTTTATTAAATGGTTGATTTTGATGATAAGCCATTAACATAGGTGATTGTAAAGCTTCAAGTAATGTTTTTTCACGAATATTAGAGTCAGAATAATGAACAAAAACACAAGGATCAATATCTCCATGAGCATTAATATGTAAATAACGACGACCTCCAGCAATACATCCACCTACATATTCAGCATCATTTTGAAAATCCATAGCAAACAATGGTTTAGTAGCACGGTAATGACGAATACGTTCATATGTTTCTTTTCTTTGCTTAGGAGTAGGCATAAGTTCAGGGGCAGCATCATTACCTACTGGCATATAATGGAAATACCAAATAAAGTAGGCTCCCATTTCAATTAAACTATCATAAAATTCTTCAGATGTTATAGATTCAAAGTTTGCACTGGTGTAACAAGATGAAATACCAAAAACTAATTTTTTATCATGAAGTAATTTCATGGCTTTGATAACTTTTTGATAGACTCCTGCACCACGACGATCATCTGTAGCTTTTTCAAATCCTTCAATAGAAATAGCAGGAACAAAATTTCCTACTTCTAACATTTCATCAGCAAATGCTTCATCAATTAAAGTTGCATTAGTAAAACATAAGAAGATACAATCATCATGTTTTTTACATAATTGAATGATATCTTTCTTTTTAACCAGGGGTTCACCACCAGTATAAATATACATATAAATACCAAGCTTTTTACCTTGATTGATAATATCATCAATTTCATCAAAAGAGAGATTTAATTTGTTTCCATATTCAGCAGCCCAACAACCAGTACAATGTAAATTACAAGCAGAAGTAGGATCTAATAAAATAGTCCAAGGAATATTACATTGATATTTTTTACGACATGCTTCTTGTTTTTTCCAACCATCAATACCTGCATTAATAAAGAAATTACTAGCAAGTGTTTGCATGACATGAGGATCAACATCATTAATAATTTTTCTAATAAATGAATAATAAGGATGATCAGGATTATTCATGGCTTCACGTACCATTTTTCTTTGTGATTCAAATTCATTGCCAGCAAAACGATCAACCCAATCCATAATTTTCATCATATTATGTTCAGGATCTTTATAAATATATTGAAAAGCTTTTTCTAATCCGTATTTTTTGATAGTATTTGATGCATTCATGTTAACTCCTCCTCAAACATCATTATATGAATTATTTCTTTTTACATGACTATTTTATAGTCATATTTAAAATAACAACAATAGACAAAAAAACGAATATAACCAAAAATTAGACATTTTAATACTGATTGTCTAAATTTTAGTTATTTCATTAAAATTATCTATTTCATCTTGAATAAAAAAGACTATATTAAAAGTAGAAGGAGATGTTTAAAATGAAAACATTAAATAAAATTAAAATGAGTTTTGCAATGAATGCGATTCTTGCTTTGATAATAGGTTTATTATTTATTGTAAATCCTCATGACTCTTTTACAATCATTACAATGATTTGTGGTATATATATTGTTGTAAAAGGAATGATAGATTTAGTTTATTATTATCATTCTTGGTTAGAACCTTTCTTTCTTACAAGTACATTATTAAATGGGATTATAAAATGTGTAATTGGAATATTTATTTTGACACATATTTCAGCGATGACAATTTTATTTTCATATATGTTAAGTCTCTTTATTATTATTGATGGTATCTATTGTTTAGAAGCCTATGTATTTATGAGATCCTTTACACAAGAAACATTTAAAATAGATTATCTATTATCTTGGATTGTTATTATTTGTGGTATTGTATTATTCTTTATGGCACCTGATACGATTATGTCAGTTTCTTATGTTATTGGGGGATTATTAGTTATTTATGGTGTAATGAATTTAATTATTGTAGGGCGTTTAAGTCATATTGTAAGAAAATATAAAAACCTTATAGAATAAACTTCTATAAGGTTTTCATTGATTCATAATCATGATGAAAACGAGATGATAGTGGTTGATGATGAAAGTAATCAAGTAATATTTTTTCAGTTTCATTTAGTGTTTGTTGATATAAAATATCTAAATGATCTAATTCATGATCAAGATAATGATTTGTTTTATAATTCATGACTAGACCTTGTAAGTCTTTAAAATGACCTGTAAGTTGGAATCCTAAATAAAGGATTCCTCTTTTTAATATGTTGGGTGCTAATAAGAGATGATCGTAAGTATGCATACTACGAAGTATTTCTTCGATTTCTAGATATGAAAATTGAGGAAAGAAGTGTTGAATATGAGAGACTGTATATTCATTTACAACAATATGACGATACAATAAAGTATGAGTAGGTTTTAAATGATTTTTAATCATAAATCTTGCATCATATTGTGACTCTATTTCAAAGTGACTTATATGCTTTGTATTGATGATTTCTTGAATATAGCCATGTAAACGACTATCTAATAAATAATGACAGATAAATCCTAAAATATAGACTAACTGATCTTCGTTTTCTATATGTTGTCTTGCTTGATTAAAAAAAGGAGCAGCCATAGTGTGGTGCATGTTATTGCCATATCTATTTAACTTATCTTTGAAATAATAAGGACGATGATAAAAGAAAATATCTGGTCCATGAAGACCAATATTAAATAAGTCTATATGTTTTAAAATCATTTCTTTTAATTCTTGATTTTGCATTTGGCAAAGCAAATCTTGACCAAATTGATAATGTGTGTATCCGGCTGGCATTTTATTTACCTAATTTTTCATATTCTGTTTCTTTAAAGCCAACAAGGACATGATCATCGGTTTCTAAAATAGGTCTTTTGATTAACATACCATCACTAGCTAAAAGTTCTAATTGTTGTTCTTCGCTCATATTTGGTAATTTATCTTTTAAATTTAATTCTCGATATTTCATACCTGAAGTATTAAAGAATCTTTTTAGTGGTAAACCACTTTTTAAATAGAGAGCCTTCATTTCTTCTTTATTTAATTTTTCTTCTACAATATGACGATCATGAAATGAAATTTGATGCTCCTGTAGGTATTTTTTTGCTTTTTTACATGTTGAACATTTAGGATACTCAATAAATTGATACATTTTTTATTCCTCCTTTAGTATATATAAAAATATTAACATACTTTTTACTTTAAAAGATAAAACTTTGTGTTAAAATAAATGAGGTTAGGAGGTGGTAAAATGATAATCGACCCGATACCCGGTGGAAATGATGATAATCACGAGGATCATTTGCCACCCTCGGTAAATAATCCTCTTTAAAAGGAGGAAAATATGACAAAGAAAATGACATCAGAAGAATTAAAGAATTTAATTCTTCATGGAAATGTTGAAATTCTTAAAGAAGTTATGGAAAGTGTCCATCCTGCTGATATTTTGGATATCTTACATGATGATGAAGAATCAACAAAAGAAATTCTAGAACATTTACCTAATGAAGTTATTGGGGATATTTTAGATGAAGAAGATGATGAAGAAACTATTTATGAATGGTTAAATTTATTTTCTAAATACAAACAAAAACAAATTTTAAATGAAGTCAGTAATGACGTTATTACCGATTTAATTGGTGCCTTAGAAGATGATAAAAAAGAAGAAATTCTTAAATTATTAGCTCAAGATGATAAGGAAGACGTAGAACAATTACTACAATATGATCCTGAAACTGCAGGGGGGATCATGACAACAGAATATATAGATATTCGTGCTAAAAATACAGTTAAAGATACTTTACTTTTTTTACAACAAAACACAGAAGAAGATGCACGTTATTATTTATATGTTGTTGATCAAGATAATGTATTAAAAGGAGTTGTATCTTTAAGAGATTTAGTAACAAGTCCTTTTGATACACCAATGATGGAAATAACAAATCAAAATGTTAAATCTATTTTATATTATGAAGATCAAGAAGAAGTAGCAAAAACCTTTAGTAAATATGGTTTTATCTTAATGCCAGTTGTTGATGAAGAAAATCATTTATTAGGGGTTATTGATTTTGATGATGTTATGGATGTCATCGAAGAAGAAACTACTGAAGATATGAACTTATTAGGTGGGGTTGGTTCTGAAGAAAGATTAGACTCTACTTTATATGAATCATTTAGAAATAGAATCCCATGGCTTATTGTAAATTTATTTACAGCCATCATGGCTTCAAGTGTTGTTAATGTATTTGAAGGAACTATTGCTAAGGTTGTTGCTTTAGCGACGATCAGTCCGATTATTACTGGAATGGGTGGTAATGCCGGAACTCAAACATTAACAATTATTGTTCGAGGTTTATCTTTAGGAGAACTCGATAAAGAAAATGCTAGAAAAATCTTATTTAAAGAAATTGGACTAGGAATTTTAAATGGTATTGTTATAGGGGCTATGGTCAGTCTAGGAGCATGGGCTTTTGCTGGAAATCCATGGTTTGGTATTGTAACTGGTTTAGCGATGATCAGTAATATGATTATTGCGACATTATCTGGTTATTTTGTACCTGTTATTTTAGATAAATTAAAGGTTGATCCAGCACTAGCAAGTGGCGTATTTGTTACAACATGTACAGATATGTTTGGCTTCTTTGCCTTTTTGGGACTTGCTACAATATCTATGCCATACTTAATAAAATAAAGGACTAAACTTGGGGAAGTTTAGTCCTTTATCTTTTAAATAAGTGTCTTAAGATCAGCAAAACGAACTAATCTATTTTTTATTTTATCCAAAGAGGAATCAGCCGATAGGTCCCATGATGCCAGGTAGAATGTAATACCAGCGTGGCATGCTGATAGGTAATCACTATAAGTATCACCTACATAAATAGAATTTTCTTTTTGACTATTTAGTTGATTTAAAGCATAGGTAATGGGTTCACCATCGGGCTTTGGATGAGTGATATCATCAGATGTGACAATGATATCAAATAAATGATTAATATTTAATTTATCAAAATCATTTTTCATATGTTCTTTTGTTTTTGATGTAACAATACCTAATTTTATATTTTTGGATTTAAGAAACAAGAGTGTATCCTGTACATCATGATATAGATTTGGTAAATTGGGATTATTTTTAACATAATAAGTCCAACTGTCTTGTAGTTCTTGTTGTTTTATGGGCTGCTTAGTAAACAAGGCAGCGACTTCTTTTTCATGCATTCCCATTGTAGATTCAAGAGTACTTATAGGAACTTCTATATCGAGAGTTTTTTTTAATGCTAGTTTTAAACATGATAAAAGGCATGATTTGCTATCGAGCATTGTTCCATCAATATCTAAAAGAATTGTGTCAATCATTATATCACCCTCTTTCAATATAAAATGATAAATAATTAAAGTAAACAAAATATTAAAAAATAAATATTTGTTTAAAATTAATACTCAGGTTCAAAGATTTTGCGCTCTTCATCAACTAAATTTTCAACATTTAGTTTATAACTAATTGGTTGTTTACTTTTAGCACATATTGAAATAGCTGTATAACCATAGCGCATAATCTTTTGCCAAGATAATTGTTTTTGTAACCCCCAAATAATCACACTGGTTAAAATAGCTGTTGCTCCATTAGTGTTAGAAATATCTGTTAGAGTCTTTTTAATATGGAGTTTATGTTCTTTACTTTCAAAATAGAGACCTTGATTAACTGAATAAACTGCGATATGTCTAATATTTTTAGTAAGCAAGAAACGAATAGCACTTTTAATATCAGTAAATTTTTTACCATAGTAGTTAAGTAATGCTTCTAATTCTTTTGGTGTAGTGACTAAAACATCAATTTGCATATTCTCTTGTAGAATACGAATATCTTTATTGATTGAAGTTGTTTTAATGATAATAGGAACTTCAACATGCTCATATAGATAATTAAAACTTTCTTCGGGTATATTAGTATCTAATGCACAATATTGAGAACTATTGATTTTATCTAAATATTTAGATAAGAAAGTGGGTGTCATTCGATTATAGATTTCCATATCATTAATACCAACAATTTTAATTCCTTGAGAATTATCAATATACATAAAAGAAGAGGTATGTTCTCCATCCATCTTTTCACAACAAGAAACATCCATATTGTTATCTTTACAATCACGAATAAACTTCTCACCATTAAGATCATCTCCATATACCGAGATAAAATAATTTTGGACATTGAGTTTTGTAAGTCCAAAGGCAATATTACGTCCAGCACCTCCTAAAGAGTAATAGATTTTACCGGGGTTAGAGTTGTTGGTAATTAAACGATCATTAGGAATTCCTAGAATATCTAAATTGTTTCCCCCAATTACAGAAACAAAATTATCTTGATTAATAATATATCCTTTTCCTTTGATATATCCTTTTTTCATCAAGTTATGAATATGAGCAGCAACACCAGAACGAGTGATCATCAGTTGACTAGCTAATTCATCTTGAGAAATAAGAGGATTATTTTTTAATATTTCTAATATTTCAAGTTCACGTTCAGTCATTTTTATTTATCCTTTCATCTTGTAAGCGTTAGTAAATATTTTAAACTTTCGTTTATTTTTTTATTATTTGTTTATAAAATACGCCTTTTTGTTAGAAAAATCAATAAACAAAAGTTCAGATTGTAAACATTTGTTACGTTGGAAGCGTTTACCGCATATAATTTAAGTGTCGAAAGAAATAAAACGTAACAAACGAAAGGATGAAAAGAAATGAAAGATTATGTAGTTGTAGTTGGAGGACTTAACATCGATATCGCTGGATTATCTGGTAAAGTATATCGTGAAAAAGATTCTAACATTGGAGAAGTAACAATTAATATTGGTGGTGTTGGACAAAACATCGCGCAAAACTTAACAAGATTAGATACACCAACATATTTAGTAACAGTATATGGTGATGATAACTTTGGTAAAATTGCTCAAATGGAATGTCAAAAAAATAACATCAGTTTAGAATATGCTGAACAAATTAAAGATTCTAGAAGTTCTATTTACTTATATGTAAATGATAATGAAGGAGATTTAGTTACAGGTATTAATGATATGAAAATCTGTGAAAATATTACTCCTGAATTCTTAGCAAAAAGATTAGACTTCATTAATGGAGCTAAAATTGTTGTTGTAGATTGTAACTTATCTAAAGAATCAATCGAATGGCTTTGTGAAAATGTAACAAGTCCAATCTTTGTTGATCCTGTATCAGTTGCTAAAGTAGATCGTATTGAAAATGTATTAGATAAACTTGATACTTTAAAACCAAATGAATTAGAAGCAGAACTTTTAACTGGTATTAAAGTTGTTGATGAAGAAACTGCTCGTCAAGCAGCAACAGCATTAAATAATAAAGGTGTTAAAAATGTCTTTATCTCTCTTGGATCACATGGTATTTTATGTTCTAAAGAAGGAGAAGAAGCACTTGTTAAACCTTTAGCTAAAAAGATTGTAAGTACTAATGGTGCAGGTGATTGTTCAATGGCTACATTAGTATGGGCAAGATTTAATCATGGTGAAGAACTTCCTTTAGAAGAAGTTGGTCTTTATACTCAAGCAGCAGCAAGTATTAATGTTGAATCTCCTTTAGCTGTATCACCTGAATTAAATGTTAAAGAAGTATTAAAACGTGTAGAAGAAGCAAAATAGAAGGGAAATAGAAGTAAAAATGGTAGTAAAACAAATTTATTCAATCGTTAATTATAACGAAGCAGTACAAGTTATGGATGCAGGAGCTGATCATATTGGATTAGTGCCTATGCAATCTGGTGGAGTTCCAGCACATCGTGTTCCTTATGATGTTGTTGATAAAATCTATGGAGAAGCAAAAGCAAGAGGTGTTAAAACTGTAGCCATCATGCTTAATAAAGATGTTGAAGAAATGTTCTTCATTGTTAAAAGAATTAAACCTGATATCGTACATATCGCTGGTATGGATTATACAGCAGATCAAGCATTCGCAGATCGTCTTCATAAAGAATGTCCAGGTGTTAAATTAATGCAAGCTATCTTAGTTGATGGACCTGGTGCTGTAGATCGTGCTAAAGAATATGCTAAATATTGTGATTTCTTATTAACAGATACAGGACTTGCTAAAGATACAGGAATTGGAGCAAGTGGAAAAACACATGATTGGGACATTGATGTTCAAATCGTAAACGCTGTTAATGTTCCAGTTATTATTGCTGGAGGTTTAGGACCTGATAATGTAGAAGAATGTATTAGAACAATTAAACCTTATGGTGTTGATTCTTTATCTAAAACTTCATTTAAATTCAATGATGGTGTGATTGAAAAGAACATTCCTGCAGTAAAAGA
Source organism: Coprobacillus sp. AF33-1AC (assembly GCF_003475785.1). NCBI lineage: Bacteria > Bacillati > Bacillota > Erysipelotrichia > Erysipelotrichales > Coprobacillaceae > Coprobacillus > Coprobacillus sp. AF33-1AC. The sequence goes on from NZ_QRQB01000016.1 coordinate 50,663, forward strand.
ATTCTGTGAAAAAGCAGATAAAACATCTAAAGAATTAGGTTTATAGGAGTAAGAAGTATGAATTATAAGTTAGAACAAAAAGCAAAGGTTTGTGTTTCATATGATTTTTCTTCCGATTTATTAGATACATTAAAAACAGCAAACTATACTAAACCTTTAATTGCTATTGATCGTTTCTTACTTCAATCACCAGTAGTGAATCAAGCATTAGATGCTTTAAAACAAGAAAATATGGCTTATGTTATTTATGATGAAATTGTACCTGAACCTCCATTTGAAATTGTAAATAAAGGTGCAAAATTATATCAAGAAAACCAATGTGATTCTATTATTGCTATTGGTGGTGGAAGTGTTATAGATGCTTCTAGAGGAATAAATATTGTAAGTCATTGTGGTGGACAAATCCAAGAATACATTCAAGATAAAACAGTAGATCATCGTATTTTAGGATTAATTGCAGTACCAACAACATCTGGAACAGGTAGTGAATTATCTAACGCGCTTGTTGTAACAGATGTTGAAAAACAAGAAAAATTAGCAGTGTTATCTGATGAAGCTATCAGTGAATATGTTATCTTAGTTCCTGAACTAGCAAAATCAATGCCACAAGGACTCACTGTTTCAACAGGACTTGATGTCTTTGCTCATGCATTAGAAGCTTATACTTCTAATCTATCTACACCTGTTGTTAATGCCATCTGTGAAAAAATCATGTTCTTAGTATTTAAATACTTACCAACGGCTGTTCATCATGGTGAAGATTTAGATGCAAGAGAAAGAATGATGGTGGCGGCAGCCTTAGGTGGATGGGTTTTAAATAATGGTGGTACGCATTTAGGACATTCTATTGGTCATGTCGTGGGTGCTAAATATCACTTAGCTCATGGTGTTGCTTGTGCTTATGCATTACCAGGAGTTATTGAAAAAACAGCTTTGGTAGAACCAAAGAAAATTAGAGAAATAGGAAATATCTTAGAATTATCACTTCCTCATGATTTATCAAATGAATCATTAGGAAAAGAAGTAGCAAAAGGATTCAGACAATTTAGAGATGAAGTATTAGGATTAGAACCTTGTAAGTTAAATAAGGAAGATGTTCTAAGCTTAACAGATCAAGTTGTTCATGAAAGATTTGCTACAAATTCACCATTTGATGTAACACATGATATGGTGAAATCAATATTAGAAAATTATGGGTAGGTAAATATATGAGTATTATTAGAGGGTTAATTGGATTTGCGTTCATATTCCTTATCGCATTTCTATTTTGTAAAGAAAAAAAGAATATTAAATATAAAAACATTATTTTAATGATTGTTATTCAAGTATTATTAACATTCTTATTATTAAATACAGGAGTAGGATTGACTATCTTATCAGCAATCTCTGACTTCTTTACTTGGCTTACTGCTCAAGGTATGGCTGGATGTGATTTCGTATTTGGTGGAATTACTGTTGCTAAAGGATCTTCAGTATTCTTCTTCAATGTATTAATGCCATTAGTATTCATTTCAGCTTTAATTGGTATTTTAAAATGGTTAGGTGTTTTAGATTTCATCGTTAAATGGATTGGATGGATCTTCAATAAAGTAACAGGTTTAGGAGAAGTAGAAAGTTATGTTCCTATCGCTACTACTTTACTTGGATCACCACAAATCTTTATGACTATTCAAAGTCAAATTAAAAAAATGAACTTTAACCAATTATTTACAGTTTGTTTAACAGTTATTTCTGGTATGTCTGCATCAATGTTAGCAAGTTATATGACTATGATTGATGGTAAATATGTTGTTATCGCTGTAGTATTAAACTTATTTTCAGGATTAATCATCAGTGCTATCATGAATCCATATAATGAAAAAATTGCTACTGCTGATGAAGAAGTTGCTAAAGAAAAAGCAGAAAAAGAACCAAAAGAACCTTTCTTTTCAATGTTAGGAGATTACATTTCTTCAGGATTTAACTTAGCTATTATCGTAGCTGCAATGTGTATTGGATTTATTTCATTAATTAGTTTCTTAAATAATGGATTAGCTGCTATTTGTGGTATTTCATTTACTGATATCTTAGGATATGTATTTGCGCCAATCGCTTATGTTATTGGTGTTCCATTACAAGATGTTGTTAAAATTGGTGGATTAATGGCTACTAAATTATTAACAAACGAATTCGTAGCTATGGGACAAGTAGCAAGTATGACTACTTTAACTGCTAAATCAGTAGCAATGATTTCTGTATACTTAGTAAGTTTCGTTAACTTCGGTACTTTAGGAATTATCTCTGGAGCAGTTAAATCAATCAGCGAAGAAAAAGCAAAAGATGTTGCTAAATTCTCACTTAAATTAATCTTAGGTGGTACATTAGCTGGATTATTAAGTGCTGCTATTGTTGGTTTATTCTTCTAATTAATAGGCTAAAGGCTTTATTGTGAACCCCAAAAGTTGGACTTAAATTTTAAATCGATTATA